>JAFLJY010000106.1 GCA_022712755.1 Gammaproteobacteria bacterium | reverse complement strand
GGGGGGGCGTGCCTCACCCCAACCTACAAACTAATTGATTTTGCAGGATTATCCATTAAGTAAGCACCACATGAATTAGGATAAGTAAAATTGCGTTGAATAAAAGTGAACTATCGTTGTATTATTTATTCTTAAAAGATCCATAAAATTGACCAGAAAACTGGAATAAAACATATGTCAGGGATATCAAGAAAAGCTGTTATTGAATTATCAAAAAAAGGCAGTCGTCTTTTCCGTGGCGGCCAACTGGAAGCGGCTGAAAAAGTCTATTTAGAAGCCAGAGAATTAGATGAGGACAATCCCTACGTGTTGTCCGGCCTGGGTGATGTTTATCGTAAACTCAACCGTTTTGCAGAGTCCGGCGCACAATATGACGCGGTATTAAAAAAAGATAATAACAATATCTTCGCGCTGCGTGGTGCCGGTGACGCACGTCGCGGCATGAAGCAGCCGTTACAGGCTATTCCATACTGGCTGCGTTATCTGGAAATTAATGAAAAAGACAGCCATGTCATGGTGCGTATCGCGGATGCTTATCACAAACTGGATGACAGCGAAAACGCTGTTGATTTTTACGAGCAGTCGTTAGCCATTAAACCTTATGACCCGTTTGCCTTGTTAGGCCTGGGTAATGTTTATTATGCGCAGCATAATGATGAAAAAGCCCTGAATTGTTTTGAAAAGCTACTGGCAAAAAATACCTCGCATAACGTGGTTTTAATGACCATGATTGGCAATATTTACCGCCGTCGAAAAGAATTTGACCGCGCCATGGATCATTATGAAAATGCGTTAAATCTTGACCCGAAAAATAATTTTGCCCTGTTTGGTATGGGTGACTGTTTTCGTGGTCAGTTAAACATGGAAAAAGCGGTGTACTGGTGGGGGAAAATTCTGGATCAGGAGCCTGAAAATCAGGCACTGTGGACTCGTGTTGGTGATGCGCTGGTGTCACTGAAGCGGTTTGATGATGCGGTTAGGCATTATCATTCCAGTTTAAAAGTGGATCATGATTTGTATGCCATATTGGGTCTGGCGCGTGTTGCACACAAACTGGGTGATTATGATAAAGCCTGTTATCACTGTGAACAGGCGCTGGAAGTGGATAAAGACAATATACGTGCGTTAGAAGAGTTGGCACGTATTTATGATGCTGCCGGAGACGCTGAAAAGGCGCAGGAAGCGCGAGATCGGATTGCTCAACATTCTGTATAGTTCTTCTGAATATTAAGAAAAAATGTCACTGCTAACGCTGATTAGTGCGCTAATAGCCATTGTTGGCCTGGCATTTACCATCACCGGCATTAAACGATTTTTTCAGCGCCGCCTGGTTAAAGGTATTGCGCTGGAGTTTTCAGGTTTGTTTTTCCTGGCATTGGCAACGGCCAGCTTTTTACTGGCTTCAAATTTATATACCTATCAATGTCTGGTGTATGAGCGTGCCGTCGCGGAAATTACCTTTCAGAAACTTGGTCGTCAGCAATATCGTGCAGCGATAAGTGCCCGGGATTCAGATTTCCAGAAGGTTGTTAGTTTAAGTGGCGACGAATGGCAGCTTGATGCGCAGATGTTGACCTGGAAGGGCATGGCAAGCCTGGCCGGGTTGAATGCAAACTATCGCCTGCATAGAATATCAGGGCGATATGTTGATATCATTGAAGAACAGCAGCGCCCGCGAAGTGTGTATTCACTGGTAAAACCACCGGCATATATTGAGGACGAGAAATTCGACTTATGGCAATTTTTCCATAAACATCAAAACTGGCTGCATTGGGTCGATGCGGCTTACGGCAGCGCGGTGTATTTGCCCATGACCAGTGGTGCTAAATACAGCATTGCCATCAGTCGGACCGGTTTAATCGCCCGCCCCGCCAACGAAGAAGCGCGTAAAGCGGTTAGTCAGTGGATTGGGTTGTAAAGTTTTCCGCAAATGCACGCTAATAAACGCTAATAGTTAAAATGTTTTTTCGTTTGCGTACCGCACTTGCTGTTAGTCATCTATGCGTATCCCACGCAGGAGCAAACGAGGAAAACTTAAGTCCATCCTTTGGTTCGTAAACGGCACTTCCATGTGCCACTGCTCCGCGAAGAACGCAAAAGACGCGAGCAGTAGTGCAGGGATGCACTGTTTACGAACCTAAGGATGGAAAAAAGCAAATATTTTATTTTTCTGTTATTTTAGATGGGAAGTATATAGTTCTGAAAACAAATAACTCTCTTCTAATCAATTAACCTTATTATTATTTTGCTTTTTTCCATCCTTAGGTTCGTAAACAGTGCATCCCTGCACTACTGCTCGCGTCTTTTGCGTTCTTTGCGGATTAAAAATTTCAATCAGTCTGCAACATGCTTAATAGTTACTTTATTTCACGCATAATCCAAAATTAAACCAGTTTATTTCCCAATAAACGCCTATAATGCGCCCCTTTTCCTTATTTACCGAGAATTATCGTGAGTATTAAAATCCGCAATATTGCCATCATCGCCCATGTCGACCACGGCAAAACCACCCTGGTTGATAAATTGCTGGAACAGTCCGGCACTCTGGATGCGCGTAAAGCACCGGGCGAACGTATTATGGATTCCAACGATCAGGAAAAAGAGCGCGGTATTACCATTACCTCAAAAAACACCGCGATTACCTGGAATGACTATCACATTAATATTGTTGATACGCCGGGACATGCTGATTTTGGTGGTGAGGTAGAGCGTGTACTGTCTATGGTGGATTCAGTTTTACTGCTGGTTGATGCAGTGGATGGACCCATGCCTCAGACCCGTTTTGTTACCCAGAAAGCGTTCGCCATGGGTTTTAAGCCCATTGTGGTGATAAATAAAATTGACCGTGATGGCGCTAACCCTGGTCGGGCGCTGGATTTGACTTTTGACCTGTTTGATAAGCTGGGTGCGACCGATGAGCAGCTGGATTTTCCAGTAGTTTATGCTTCCGCCATTAATGGTTATGCTGGTGATGAGCCGGATGTGACCGAGGGTGACATGACCTCTTTGTTTGAAGCGATTATCGAACATGTGCCCGCACCAGAAGTTGATGAGGATGCGCCATTTCAGTTACAGATTTCGACTCTCGATTACAATAGTTATGTCGGCATTATCGGTATTGGTCGCATAACCCGTGGCATTGTGAAAACCAATATGGCAATAAAAATTGTTGGTGATGATGGTAAAGAGCGCAATGGTCGCATTGGTCAGGTTTTGGGTTTTCACGGTTTAGAGCGTGTGGAGACAGAGGAAGCGCGGGCAGGTGATATTGTTGCCATTACCGGCATTGATCCATTATCTATCTCCGACACCATTTGTGATCCCAATGCAGTTGAAGCCTTGCCACCCATGACCGTTGATGAACCCACCATCAGCATGACGTTTCAGGCAAATTCGTCACCTTTTTCCGGCCAGGAAGGTAAATATGTGACCAGCCGAAATATCTGGGATCGCCTGCAACAGGAGCTAAAACACAATGTCGCGCTGCGAGTAGATCAGGTTGAAGGTGATAAATATAAAGTGTCCGGTCGCGGTGAGTTACATCTTTCGGTATTAATTGAAACCATGCGCCGGGAAAATTTTGAGCTGGCTGTGGGTCGCCCTGAGGTGATTATTCACGAAGAAGACGGTGTTAAATTAGAGCCTTACGAAGAGTTGACTGCCGATGTTGAAATGGAGCACCAGGGTGCAGTCATGGAAGCGCTGGGCAAACGAAAAGCAGATTTAAAAGATATGGTGCAGGATGGCAAAGGTCGGGTGCGGCTTGATTTCATCATCCCTGCGCGTGGTTTGATTGGTTTTAGAACCGAATACCTTTCCATGACCCGAGGCACCGGTTTGTTATATAGTGTTTTTGATCATTATGGCCCCGTGGTATCCGCTGATATTGGTCAGCGTCCTAATGGTGTGCTGGTTTCCAATGCCAGAGGTAAAGCCGTGGCATATTCTCTGTGTCCTTTACAGGAGCGCGGCAAGTTGCTGGTGGGCAATAATGATGAAGTTTACGAAGGTCAAATTGTTGGCATACATTCACGTGACAATGATCTGGTGGTGAATCCGATAAAACCCAAGCCATTAACAAATGTGCGGGCTTCCGGTACTGATGATGCCTTGACGCTGTCGCCGCATATTAAATACACCCTGGAACAGGCGCTGGAATTTATTGACGATGACGAGCTGGTTGAAGTTACGCCGGAAAGTATTCGCATCCGTAAAAAATTGTTGAAGGAGCAGGAGCGCAAGAGTGCCAGTCGTGGTCGTGTTAAATAAACCCGTTTAGCTAATATGGCCTGACGTTGGTGCTAGCTTAAGCGAATATCGAGGTATTTGTTCGTCGTAGGTTGGCGCTGAGGCACGAAACCCAACAGACCGGCTGATTCTGGCTCCATTGTTGGGCTTCGTGCCTCAGCGCCAACCTACGAAGATCCTGCTTTTGCGATTATCTTTTGCTTAAGTAAGCACTATTCTGGCAAAACTACTTTAAGTACTAACAATGGATGGCACAAGTGGCTTGCATATGCAGTACTTACCATCGATATTGAAAAGGCCTGTAAATTTTACTGTCGGTATAAAGCGCGGCTAAATTTCTGGTTTGCAATGTCAATAAGCGTGCAGGCGTGATTTTTTTTGAGCGCCACCTTGTTTCTTTGTTCCACTGCTTAAGAAAACTATTAACTAATTGACGACGTGGTTTTTTTAACAAGCCACTTTTAAATCCAGAGGAATGCCTGTCATGTAACATTTTATCATTGGAGGGCTCCATTAGCTTCTTGCTAAAAACAAGAAGGCACGCGTACATCATGGTGCGTAACTTTAGAAAAAGTGTTAGCACCACACGTTAGAGAAATGGAATGATTTAGAAAAAAAGCACACCATTTTTGATAAATGTTTAAGTATGACGGTATGAGGTTTTTATATTAAAAAATGAAATTTGTCAATAAAAATCATTCTGCTTAAAATTCACGAAAATAGAATAAAAGCCCAAAAGAGTAATCCTGACTCGACACAAAACACTGAATAGATGATTGTTTCAATGATGAAACCGCTTAACTAAAACACAAAACCGGTGCGACAATCGACAATGCAGGTTTTAGGTGAAAAACCGAGGAAAAATAATCATTATAAAACAGACGGTTAGAATGCTGTCGATTGCGAGTCTGTTTCATCTGTCGAAAATTGATTTTCGACAGATGAAACTTGATGCGTAAGTGGTTAATTTACGTGAGGAAATTAATAATTGGATAGCAGGGGAAAAGAATTTTTCCTTTTAAATGCGCTGTTTCCGTACTTAACATAACTTACGTTATGGGTACCGTACTCGTTGTTTAATTTTTTTATTAAAAGCAATAATCAAGCCAGTTTTAATAATCACAGTTAAATCAATGCCTTGCTAAAAACGGCATGATCGCGAAAACTTGTTGTGTAAAGAGAACCGACATAACCATCAAAACTCGCACTAAACAAGGCGCAGAGCAAAAAGTATCGACTGGCGTTTTTGGGGAAAAGCTGATGAAATGGGTATTTTAGAGGCTTTTTGACTATTTGCTGCCAGTGTAATTTTTTCCGACATATGCATAAGTGAGTAGCATGTAGGTTGGCGCTGAGGCACGAAGCCCAACAGGCCTGCTGATTCTGGCTCCATTGTTGGGCTTCGTGCCTCAGCGCCAACCGACGAAGATCCTGCTTTTGCGATTATCTTTTGCTTAAGTTAAGTGCCATTCGGGTCTGGGCAAAGTCTTCAATAAATTACCGCGCCTTCCGTCATGCCGTTGTTGGTTAAGCGGTCATATTCAATATCTGCCTGAGTATATTTTTGTACGATAGCGTTTGCTGTTGCATCGACCATCCGTTTCAGCAGACGGCAGTTCTGCTGTGGCTGAATTTTATTGAGCGCTTTGTCTATTTCCCCGGCCGCTGCCAAACCATTTTTACCATGGTTTTTTTCATGTGACGTTAATGCATCATTAAATTTATTGAACACTTCAATGGTTTTTAAATCGCTTACCTGCTCGCTTAGTGCTGGCAGTGTGTAGGCAATCTGTATTCTGGTTGATATGTTGCGTAACTGACAGCCATAAACCCCTGCTGCAGTCTGGTAGCGCCAGCTTATATACCAGTCGGTGCGGCCATTATATGAGCCTTTGTCATCACGTACAGGTGAGTGTCGCATTAATTCGGGTTTTATTTGATAGGGTGAATTTGGAGAAATGACGTAATATTTATACTCAACGGTTTCTATTACCTGTGCTGATGAAGTAAAGCTGGTGAGTAATAATAAAAAACTGGCAAATGACTTTAATTGATTCATGGATTAAAACAAGCCTGAAAAAAGAAGGTTAACATATCTGCGACATATTCCTGTATAATTCGCCGGCTAAATTAGTCTGTTAAGACTTGTCGGGTTTTGTTATCAGTGAGTATGGTGTTTTTTTAACCTGAAATTCTGATTCTACATAGTATTAGGGTAAAAATTGTAGCTTGTGCCAACAGTGGATTAACAGCCAGAGCCATTAACATAAATATATTACACAGAAAATTACGCGTATTAGCAATAAGATTAGCAATAGGATTAAAACTTGGTCGATTTAACTAAATATAGAAACATCGGTATTTTTGCCCACGTGGATGCCGGTAAAACCACAACTACAGAACGTATTCTAAAACTGACTGGTAAAATTCATAAAACCGGTGAAGTGCATGACGGTGAAGCCACTACTGACTTCATGGAACAGGAGCAGGAACGCGGTATTACCATTCAGTCAGCCGCAACCAGCTGTGAATGGAATGGCCATCGCTTAAACATTATTGACACACCGGGACACGTTGACTTCACCATCGAAGTATATCGTTCATTAAAATTACTGGACGGCGGTATCGGCGTATTTTGTGGTTCAGGTGGTGTCGAGCCGCAATCTGAGACTAACTGGCGTTATGCTAATGAGTCCGAAGTTTCTCGCATCATTTTTGTCAACAAACTCGACCGTATCGGCGCTGATTTCTACCGCGTGGTTAAACAGGTAAAAGACGTACTGGGCGCAAACCCACTGGTTATGGTATTGCCGATTGGTATTGAAGACCAGTTTAAAGGCTGTGTTGATTTGTTAACTCGCAAAGCCTGGATATGGGATGACGAGAACGATACTACAGCTTACCGTATCGAAGAGCCACCTGCTGAGATGGCGGATCAAGTTGAAGAATGGCGGGAAAAGCTGATCGAAACCGCTGTTGAGCAGGACGATGATGTTTTGGAAACTTATCTTGACGGTGAAGAGCCAGCCATGGAAGACATCAAACGATGCATTCGTAAAGGCACACTGACTATGGACTTTTTCCCGACATACTGTGGCTCTGCGTTTAAAGACAAAGGCGTGCAGTTGATCCTGGATGCGGCGGTTGATTATCTGCCTGACCCAACAGAAGTTAAACCACAACCGGAAGTTGATCTGGAAGGTAACGAAACCGGTGAATATGCGATAGTCGACCCAGACAAGCCTTTACGCGCACTGGCATTTAAAATCATGGATGACCGTTTTGGCGCATTAACCTTCGTGCGTGTTTATTCCGGTCGCATGGATAAAGGCATGACGGTATTAAATACCTTTACCGGCAAAACCGAACGTATCGGTCGTATGGTAGAAATGCACGCTGACGAACGTATCGAATTGAGTGGCGCACAGGCGGGTGACATTATTGCGGTGGTCGGCATGAAAAACGTGCAAACCGGTCATACTTTATGTGATGAAAAACAGCCTGCTACACTGGAGCCAATGGTCTTCCCTGATCCGGTTATTTCAATTTCAATCTCACCCAATGACAAAGGTGCGTCAGAAAAACTCGGTATTGCGCTGGGTAAAATGATTAAAGAAGATCCTTCTTTCCGTGTAGAAACCGATGAGGACAGTGGCGAAACCATCCTTAAAGGCATGGGTGAGTTACACCTTGATATTAAGGTGGATATTCTTAAACGTACTCACGGCATTGATGCCACCATTGGTAAGCCACAGGTTGCCTACCGTGAAACCATTACTAAACGGATAGAAGATTCTTACACTCACAAAAAACAATCAGGTGGTTCTGGTCAGTTTGGTAAAATTGATTACGTCATCGAGCCGGGTGAGCCAGGCTCTGGTTATGAGTTTGAGTCAAAAGTAACCGGCGGTAACGTGCCTCGTGAATTTTGGCCAGCGATTGAAAAAGGTTTCAGATTGATGTCTGATCGCGGAGTATTAGCCGGTTTCCCATGTCTGGATTTTAAAGTCACATTAATGGATGGTCAGTTCCACGCAGTGGATTCATCTGCAGTGGCGTTTGAATTAGCTTCAAAAGCGGCTTATCGCCAGTCTATGCCAAAAGCCGGCCCGCAACTGATGGAGCCGATCATGAAGGTAGATGTGTACACACCTGAAGATCACGTAGGTGATGTGATTGGTGATTTAAACCGTCGTCGCGGCATGATTAAGGCGCAGGAAGCAACGCCAACCGGCGTTCGCATTAAAGCCGAGTGCCCCTTAAGTGAAATGTTTGGTTATATTGGTACACTGCGTACCATGACTTCTGGTCGCGGTCAGTTTTCAATGGAGTTCCTGCATTACGTGGCAGCACCTAGAAACGTATCTGAAGATGTTATTAAAGAAGTGAAAGAGCGCGAAGCTGCGAAGTAACTGCTCACGTAAAACAGCGTTTTGCGTTATTAAAAAAGCCGGCTTGTTTAAGCCGGCTTTTTTGTTTGTTAACTCGTATCACACGACGATACAGTTATTAACCCGGCAGTAATGTATATTGTATTCAGGGCGTCAGGAAAATATCAGATCAAGGCACAGCTCGCAGCCAATGGTTATTCCATTGGTAAGAGTTGCAACGCAGAGCAGGCATCTTCCTGAGGCCCCTAACTGATTGACAGGCATGAGCTGAATACGATATACATTGCTGTCGGGTTAATAGGGTCTAAATAGAATGGCACTTACTTAAGCAAAAGATAATTGCAAAAGCTGGGTCTTCGTAGGTTGGCGCTGAGGCACGAAGCCCAACTATGGCGCCAGAATCAGCAGGCCTGTTGGGCTTCGTGCCTCAGCGCCAACCTACATTACAAACACACTCATGCCAGGGTGATTAGTGAAAAAATAACCTGAAACACCTTAAGTAAGTACCCTTCGGGTCTAAATAAATAACCATATGTAATATATTATGACAATCGAAACAAGTTGGTTAATTGGTTTGCATATCCCGGTAGCAATGATCCCGCTTGAGTTGCTCTGGTTTAGTAATATTTTATTTGCCATTATATTGTTGTTTGCAGCAAAAAATTGTGACTTTAAAAAGTTTTTGAAAAACACGCCGAATCAACATGTGTATTTTGGTGCCATGGTTATATTATTTTTGCTGTGGGGAATTAAAGCAGGTATCTCGCCCGGTTTAGGTTTTCATCACCTGGGAGCAACCCTGTTTACCTTAATGTTTGGCTGGCCGTTGGCAATATTTGGTCTGAGCATCATTATGCTTGCCAGCATGTTAACGCAGCACAATGAGTGGCTTAGCCTGGGGCTAAATGGTTGTTTGAGTATTGTTATACCCGTATTCACCAGTTATGCCATTTTAAAGTTATCGCAAAAAACCCTGCCGGATAATTTTTTTATTTATATTTTTGTGGCCGCATTTTTTGCCGCAGGCATAGCCGTTGCGGCAAGTCGCCTGGCATCCATTATTGTTCTAAGCCTGGTTAGTGCTTATCCAGATACAAGACTAATTGAAGAGTCATTGCTTTTAACGCCTTTGTTTATGTTCCCTGAAATGTTTATTACCGGCATGTTAGTCAGTATTTTTGTTGTTTATAAACCGCAATGGATGATAACCTTTGATGATGAGCGTTATATAAAAGGCAAATAGCATGGTAAGCAGAAAAAGGCTCTTTTTTGTTATATAAGGTAGCTATAAACGTAGGCTGAAGTTTTAGGGCTTACTGAAAAGTGACTAAGAGGGCTTCTATTAATTTGTTTATATGCTGCTTGTTGTGTTTTGCACAAAGCGTAATCCTTAAACGGGAAGTGCCTTCAGGTACCGTTGGTGGTCGAATTGCAGTGACCAGAAATCCTTTTTCAAATAATTGCTGACTAATTTTCAGTGCTTTTTCATCGCCACCGATGAGAAGTGGCTGTATGGCTGTTTGACTATTTTCTATTGTTATATCGGCTTCCTTGCAGCAACGCCTAAAGTATAAAATATTGTTATTTAAGTTAGCAAGGTGTTCTGGCTCGTTTTGAATTATTTGTAAAGCGCAACGAGTGGCTTCGGCAATGGCAGCAGGCATAGCAGTAGTATAAATATAACTGCGGGCTTGTTGAATGATGGTTTTTATCAGTTCTTCGCTACCGGCAATAAAGGCACCGGCTGTGCCCATGGCTTTACCCAGTGTCGCCATGTAAATATCAACATCATGCATGTTTAAAGAAAAATGTTGCAGGCTACCTTTTCCGGTTTTACCCAGGGTGCCAAATCCATGGGCATCGTCAATCATTAACCAGCTATTGGTTTTTTTACACAAAGACGATAAAGCGGGAATATCAGCAATATCACCATCCATGCTGAATACGCCATCGCTGAGAACCAGTTTTTTAGAATGGCTGTTTGGCTCGGTGCTGTTTTTTCTGTCTGTTTTTCTTTTAAGCTTTCTCTCAATTTTTTTTTCAAGGCTGACAACATCATTATGCAGGTAGCGACTAAAGTGCGCGCCACTGATTAACCCACCATCAATTAACGAGGCGTGGTTAAGACGATCTTCAAAGACAGTGTCGTTTTTATCTAACAAAGCCTGGCACAGTCCAATGTTAGCCATGTAACCCGTAGAAAATAAAATGGCTCGGGGATAACCGGTAAAATCAGCAAGTTCTTCTTCAAGCTGGTGATGGGCTATAGAGTGGCCGTTAACTAAATGTGCTGCACCACTACCGACACCAAATTTTTTTATGGCAGTAATTGTGGCTTGTTTTAGTTGTGGATGGTTGGCAAACCCCAGGTAGTCGTTACTGCAAAAGCTGATGATGTTTTTATCATCA
>JAFLJY010000261.1 GCA_022712755.1 Gammaproteobacteria bacterium | reverse complement strand
AGAAGTCAGGGCATAATCTACGTCACAGTATTAAATACTCTGGGTGGGCACAGGCTCACTGACTTCCATGATAAGCTGGTAGCTAACCAGTCATCACTAAGAGATACAAGGGTGGGCACGCTTTTTGTGCCCACGTGGAGCAATAAAGCAACCAATGTCTCATTATCGACGTGCAAATACAGCTGGTAGCACATACTTCTTCACTGTGGTTAGCTACCGCCGCCAACAAATTTTATGTGACTCTGCTATACGTAATGCGCTACGTAAAGCAATAAAAGACACTCAACTAAAATATCCTTTTACTATTGATGCCTGGGTGTTATTACCCGATCATTTGCACTGTATCTGGACATTGCCAGAAGGGGATGCGGATTTCTCTAAGCGTTGGAGCCTGATCAAGCGTCGTGTAAGTCTTGCTTGTGCTGATGAATACAAACAAAACAAATGGATAACAAGCTCGAAGAAAAAACGCCGGGAGTCTACCCTATGGCAACGGCGTTTCTGGGAGCATCAAATTAGAGACCAGGCGGATTTCAACCACCATCTGGATTACATTCATTACAATCCGGTAAAACACGGGCTGTGTAAACGACCTGATCTATGGCCGTATTCAACTTTGCATCGATACATTAAAGAAGAAAAATATTCTTGTGATTGGGCTATTGACCATTCAAATTTTGAAGATGGTGAATATGGGGAGAAACGTGTGCGTGGGCACAAAAAGCGTGCCCACCCTACCTGGCTAACATAATTCTTCGGCCAGACAAGAGCCGCCGATAGTCCACTGAATAGGCGCGTCGATGCCATTGGGTGTTAGGGTGTAGTCGAGAGCGGTTCCGCCTGCATTGGTGATGGTGCTAAGGGCGGTAATGACGCCATCAACCACTTTTATGGAAGTGATGACTCCGGAAGCACCGGCAGCAGCAGGTATGCCATTAGTGCCGTGGTCAGCATCTGTGAGAGCCGTCAAACGCCCGGTGTGAGCCGAAACCTCAAAGGCGCTTCTGTAAGGCATAGTGGCGAGAATGACTTCAGAAAATTCGGCACGTTTGGTATAGGTTTGATAGGCCGGTAGCGCGATTGAAGCCAGAATACCAATAATGGCGACGGTAATCATTAATTCGACCAGGGTGAAACCTCGTTGTTTTTTTTGCATGATTGCCTCTGGTAACTGATTGGTTTAACGAAAAAAGCCAGGGCTTGTAACCCTGGCTTTTTATCATGTTGCTAGAATGTTTATGGCAGTAAGCCTTCACACATTGCACCCGCAGCAGTACATGTTCCAGAATATGTTACAGTCCCATTTGCAGCCATAGTGGCAGTTAATACATTGCCAGCACCAATTTTACCCACCACGCCAGTTAAGGTTAATGCGCCAGCAACAAGTGCAGCAGTCGTCACTGAATCCGAAGACTCCATAGCTGCCTTTGTAGGTATGCCAAAAGTTCCAGCTACTAGAGCTGCTGGAGTTAGATCAGCCAGAAGAGCTTCTGAAGCCTGAATGGCAATGCCTGCTGTTTTAGCATATTGCTGAGCGGCAGAGATAATATGCGCCGCATTACTTTTCTGTACATTCTTCTGATAAGCAGGCAACGCCACCGATGCCAGAATACCAATAATCGCAACCACAATCATTAATTCAATAAGGGTAAAACCTTGTTGTGTTTTTTGTTTCATGTTTTTCATCAATCTCTCCGGGTATATAAAAATAAGTTAAGTTTTTTCTTTTTTTGTATTTAGGTGTTTCATGTTAAAAACTGTTAACCAGTTGTTAACCATGTTGCTAATACAGATGCAGAGACTGTGCCAATGTTTTAAAAACTATTAAGTTACATTAAATCAATAACTTATATTTTATTGGTGGTGGCTGCTTAAAGTGAGAAAAGGTAAATAATGTCAACTTGTGACAGTTTTGTAAGACAGGTGGCGAAGGTCGTGAGAGATTGTTTAAGGTTCTTCCCCTGATTGAGTATTTCAGACTCATTTCCATCCTTAGGTTCATAAACAGTGCATCCATGCACTATTACTCATTAATTGGTAAATACTACAAATCTTGATTATACATACATTATATGTATAATAAAACACATGCAAATAATCTTTGACCCAGTCAAGAATAAAACCAATAAACTAAAACATGGTATTAGCCTGGCGGATGCTGAGGGCGTTTTGCTTGACCCAATGGCGATAACGATTGAAGACCTCAGCCACAATGAGGTGCGTTTTATTTCTATTGGCATGGATAACCTCATGCGCCTGTTGGTCGTTATTTGGGCTGATTGTGGCAATGATTGTTATCGCCTTATTTCGGCTCGTAAAGCCGAGCCACACGAAAGAACTGAATATCTGGAGTAAATTATGAAAAAAGAATACGATTTTAGTCAGGGCAAACGCGGAGCGGTTATTAAACAAAGCGGCAAAACACGCATTACTATTTTTATTGATGATGACGTGATTAGCGCGTTTCGTGCGCGAGCTGAAAAAAATGGCACGCCCTATCAAAGTGAAATAAATGCAGCACTTAAATCCACACTTAAAAAACACGATAAACCAGTTACCTTGAGCGCAATCAGGCGCGTTATGCGCGAGGAGCTGAAACATGTCTGATACAAAAGCGATGATGATAACTGGGGTTGTTCCCAGAATAATTAGCAATAATTAGGGTCGAAGTAAAATTAAAGCTGTCAGTTTATACCCAGTTTCTTTTTAACCTCATCAAGCTCTTGTTCATTTCCTTCTTTAATCTCGATTAGTCCTTGAGTAATGGCTTTCATAAATTCACTTTTCTCTTCGTTTTCTTCGTACTCGGCAAGTCCCTGTACTACGGCAATACCTTTTCCTCGACTGGTGAGGAGAATGGGGCGGTGCGTACTTTTAGCGCGATTCATGATTTTCCCAGGATTTACTTTGAGTTCAGAAAGAGAAATAATATCTTCAGAAAACTTAATTTGCATGCGGGTTTACCTGGTTAGATTATTAACTAGACCCGATTATAGCACCTGTTAAATGGTTTTTTAAAGAATCTAATGCCTATATTAGTGTTTATGATTTTACTTGATTAGTTTTTCAGGGGTGACTAACTATGAGGATTACTGGCATTGGGATTAGGGATAATAAACCTACTCAATATCCAGCTTTTGCAGACGATAACGCAATTGCCTTAAACTCAGCCCCAGTAATTTTGCAGCCGCAGTTTTATTCCAGCGGGTTTTTTCCAGTGCCTGTTTGATGCTGTGGCGTTCCTGACCGACCAGATCCATTGGGTCTACGGTGATCGTTTCTGACGTTGTTATTTCGTTATTTGCTGCTTTCTCGATTATTATCCCATGGTTGTTTACAGGTTTCAGGTGTAAGTCCTGTATGCTAATGCAATTGTCATCCGATAATGCAACGGCGCGTTCCAGTATGTTTTCAAGTTCTCGCACATTGCCGGGAAAGTGGTAGTTTTGCAGCGCGGTTATTGCATCGCTATCCATTGTCGGCACTTCCATGCCCATCTTTTGTGCCAGACTATTGAGTAACTGTTTTATGAATAGCGGGATGTCTTCTTTTCTTTCGCGCAAGCTGGGTATGGTTAGCTCGATGACATTAATGCGGTAATACAGGTCTTCTCGAAAAGTATTTTCAGCGACAAGGTTGACCAGGTTTTTATGACTGGCACTGAGAACTCTGACATCAACAGGGTTTTCCTGCGATGCGCCAACAGCGCGTACTGCTTTTTCCTGTATGACACGTAATAGTTTTACCTGCATGTTTAGTGGTAATTCGGCAATTTCATCCAGGAATAGCGTGCCACCATTGGCCGCTTCGAACAGGCCTTGTTTGTCTGCATGTGCGCCGGTGAAACTGCCTTTAAGGTGGCCAAAAAATTCGCTTTCCATTAGCTCGGCTGAAATAGCACCGCAGTTGACCGGTATGAAAGGTCCATTGTTTCTTGGGCCCTGTTGATGAATCATCCTGGCAACACGTTCTTTGCCAGAACCGGATTCACCGTGGATAAAAACCGGTGCCTGATTTCTTGCCAGTTTGCTAATGCTTTTTAATAAGGTTTGAACAGCAAGTGAGTTGCCGGTAATGTTGATTTTGTTTTTATCTGCGTTGTTTTTATCGGTGTTATTCCCAGTGATATTATTGGTAGTTTTTTCAGGAAGGCTGGTGGCGGCAGAAACAAGATTGCGTAAAATTTGAATATCCACTGGCTTGGAAACAAAATCAAAGGCACCGGCTTTTAATGCTTTTACTGCCGATTCCATGTTGCCGTGTGCGGTTATAACCGCGATGGGCAGATCTTTAAAATTCTTCTGCACATGCTCAACCAGTTCAATGCCATTGCCATCAGGCAGACGCATATCCGTCAGGCATAAATTAAAGTGTTCGCTATCAAGTAATAGTTTTGCATCGGTTAGATTTAGTGCGGATTGCGATGTGATGTCCATGCGCATCAGTGTGATTTCAATGAGTTCGCAAATGTCGGCTTCGTCATCAACAATGAGTACTTTTTTTGCTGTCATAAGGGTTTAAGTTTTAAGTTTTAAGTTTTAAGTTTTAAGTTTAACACCCTGTTATTAAACGCTTATATCTTGCGGTGCTAATTTTTTCTCGTTCTCGCGCCCCTGTGTGGGAATGCATACCACACTCGCCACCTGATGCAACTCGCTATATACTCATGCAGGAGCGTGGAAACTAGATATGACTAATCAAAGTTGCCACTGCTGTTACTGCTCCTGATGAAAATATATTCTAAAACAGGTGCCACCCGTTACGGGTGAAATATGATGTATTTTAGCACGGTTACTTTCAATCACTTCTTTGGTTATGTATAAACCTAAACCTGAGCCTTCGTTGCTGGTGGTAAAAAACGGGTCAAAAATATGTTTCTGTGTTTCTTTGTTTATACCCGATCCGTTGTCTATTATGTCCAGATAAGGTTGCCTGCTATCGGAATCAATTTCACCCTTGATAATAACCATTATATTTGATGCTTTCATATTTGAATGGTTGATGGTATTGCTACATAAGTTCCACATGACCTGATGCAGTTGGCTTGAATCAAACAGGACCGTAATATCTTTAGGGGTGATTTGTATTTGTATCTGGTATGCCTTTAACTTGTTTGTTGAAATAAATTCTTCTCTAAACTGTAACAACCATTGGTAAAGATTTATGGTCTCGGGGGTGCCTCGCTGTTGTCTGGAAAGTTGTAACACATTTTCCACGATACCATTGAGGCGTTTTGACTGGGTATTAATAATAGTGGTCAATTTTTTATCTGCTTCGTTTTCGGATGTTTCACCCAGTAATTGCCCTGCGTGATTTATTGCGGCCAGCGGGTTGCGAATTTCATGGGCAATGCTTGCAGTTAAACGGCCAAGGGATGCCAGTTTTACCTGCTGAAAGCGCTGTGTTAGCTGGGTTGCATCTTCTAAAAAAATCAGCGTGCGTCCCGGATGTTTGCCTAAATGATTGTTCGGGCCGCTTGACTCTTTATGCGTGTTTTGCTGGATATGGCTAAAACCCGGTTGTAAATCAGGCAGTCCCTGTGTTTGCTGCACAGGCTGATGGTTTTGCACTTCATTATTATTCCAGTCCAGAAAACGGCTGTATAACGCTGCAGAGATTTCTTTTAAATTAGTGTGCGAATCTATGGTGATGTGACCGAGCAGTTCCAGCGCAGCATTATTCGCCATTAAAATCAGACCATTATTATTAATGACCATAATGCCAGTGCGCATGTTTTTTATAATGTGTTCATTCAATTGCACAATGGATTCCAGCTCGGCGCTGGTCTCGTAGGCAAATTTTTCGGATTCTTTAAGACGTTTTTCGGTGTAGATGGTCAGCAGGGCTGAAATAAATATTAATATGCCAAGCAATCCGGCCTGAGTAAAAGCTGGCGAATGATCGGCATAAACCAGTTGTGAATAAACCTGCTCTGTAATAACAGCCAGTGTGGCAATGGCGGCAAACGCGATGGCAAGTCGTTTTTTTAAAAATAAACTGCTCATTGAAACACTGATAATAAGTAGCATGCCGAGACCGGATCGAATACCACCGGCGGCGTGCATTAACAGGATGATGCAGAAAATATCAACCAGCGTGTGAATGATTACCTGTGTCTCTAGCTGCGGTTTTTGGCGTTTAATGCCTGCGAAGTAAAACAAACTGGCTATCAGGTAAATAAGTGAAGTGGCGATAAACATTGCATCATATGAATATTTACTGCTGATCAGTAGATGAAACCAGCCATTTATGTAAATGGTGATAAAGAGTAGTGCCAGTGAAACACGAAAATAATTAAATAAACGTAATCGATACCAGGTATCGGTAGTATTTTGTGGAGTGTGGTTATTCAAATTTACGGATTGCTTGTTAGGCATGGATTTTGTTATGTATTGCTTTTACATGGATAAACAGGATAAAAAGAAAAAATCCTGTTTATCCATGTAAATGTTTTTTATTGTTTTGTGCAGCATAAGTATAGCTGTTAACGCCTTGTTGGTTGTTTTTGAGTAGAAAAAATCACTAATAATGGTAGCATGTTAAAATTTAATTTATGTTCATGGATGAACGGCCATGTTTGCATTGTGGCGCAAAGAGCCATGGGTGGCGGTGCGATTATATCCATGGATGGATGGTATTTCGCAAGGAGCCATGGAAGGCGGTGCGATTTTTATTTTTCATTAAACGAGCTAATATGAGTCAGGCAGAATCAGCCACTACAGCATCTCACGCAGCAATAAATATTGTAATGGTACAGGATGTTTTCCAGGTAGGTGATATTAAAAATAATGCTGATAAGATAATAAATGCAGCAATTAAAGCCAGTGGGCAAGGTGCTGATCTGGTTGTTTTTCCTGAGCTGGCGCTAACCGGTTATCCACCGGAAGATTTATTGCATCGTCAGGGCTTTCTTGCGCAAACAAAACATGAAAGTCTGAGAATACAGCAAAGTTTAAAAGAAAGTATCGGCGACACCGGTGTGGTATTTGGTTTGCCATATGAACATTCAGGCAATCTTTATAATGCAGCCATCTATCTGGAAAATGGCATTGTTAAGCACTTTTATTTTAAACAGTCACTGCCAAATTATGCGGTATTTGATGAGCTGCGTTATTTTGTTGCTGGCTCTGAAAACACGTCTAAAAGCACGGTTATTGATGTAAAAGGGCACAAAATAGGCCTGCTTATTTGTGAAGATGTCTGGCAACGGAGCATCGTAAAACAGTCAAAAAATAATGGCGCACAGGCCATTATTGTCTTAAATGCATCTCCTTTTCATATTAATAAACATGCTGAACGTGTTGCTATATTACAAGATCATGCTTCGCAGTTTGATCTTCCTATTATGTATCTCAATATGACTGGAGGGCAGGATGAGCTGGTGTTTGACGGTGATTCGCTGGCGGTGAATCGCCACGCTAAACTGATAACGCGGGCGAAGTTATTTGAAGCGGATACGGTGAATATCATTTTTGACGGCAAAGATATTGTTTGCAAGCGGCCGCAGGCACAACAATCACGGTCACCGCAATCACTACGGGCAATGCCTTCCAGTGATGCCATGGTTTATAAGGCATTGGTAACAGGAGTGAGGGATTTTGTCCATCAAAACGGTTTTACTGGTGTGGTTATTGGTTTATCCGGTGGTGTTGATTCGGCGCTGACACTGGCGATTGCGGTTGATGCGCTGGACGCAAAAAATGTTGAAGCGGTGATGATGCCTTCACGTTATACCGCAGATATTAGTTTGCAGGATGCGCAGGCACAGGCAGCAACGCTTGGTGTGGGTTATGATGTCATCCCCATCGAAAATGTATTTAAAAGTTTTTTAAACACACTGGCACCGGTATTTGCTGATGCGGCAGTTGATACCACAGAAGAAAATATTCAGGCACGTTGCCGAGGTTTGATGTTGATGGCGATTTCAAATAAAAAAGGCCGTATGGTGCTTACTACCGGCAATAAAAGTGAAATGGCGGTGGGTTATGCCACTTTATATGGCGATATGTGCGGTGGTTTTGCACCAATAAAAGATGTCTGCAAAACTCTGGTATATAAATTATGCCGTTATCGGAACAGTGTGTCTGCGGTAATTCCTGAACGGGTATTAACCCGTCCGCCCAGTGCCGAACTCAGAGAAGACCAGTGTGATCAGGATTCATTACCGGATTACGCGATATTAGATCGCATTCTGGAATTGTCAGTCGAGCAGGATAAATCCATTGATGATTGTGTGGCGCAGGGTTTAGACCGGGAAGATGTATTACAGGTCATTACGCTGGTGCAACGTAATGAGCATAAACGCCGGCAATCCGCACCGGGCATTCGTATTACAAGGCGGGCGTTTGGGCGTGATCGACGGTATCCGATTACGTCGGGGTATCGTCGGAAATAACTTACATGGATGTTCAGGATATACAAGATAGACCTCGTTCCCACGCTCTGCGTGGGAACGAGAATACACAGAGAGCACAGAGTTTTATTTGTTTTTAACCAGGCCGCAGGCGCAGTTAAAAATAAAAAAGGTTTTCCTCTGTGACCTCTGTGTCAAATTTTTTTATATTCACAATGAAGAAGGCGGTGCGCTGCCGTATTTATCCGGGTCTATCGTGGTCGCAATGTCAGAAAAATCATTGTAATCAATAATGCGTTGGATAGCCGCAGACAGGTCGTTCAGTTCCAGTTTTTGATAAGACAGCAACATTATATCCAGTGCACGTTTTGTCCAGATGGTATTTGGAAAGCGCTCAATCACTGCTTTCGCACGTTTAGCAGCGGACAGCCATGATTTGCGTTCTATATAAAATTCAGCAACAAGAATTTCTTTGTGTGCCAGTTGATTGCGCAAATAAATCATACGCTGATAGGCATCACCAGCATATTTACTGTCTGGAAAACGCCGCACCAGTGTGGCGAAATCGTTAAACGCCTGTTCTATCACCGCTGGGTCATGTTTTGATGGTTGGCGTGGAAACCAGGCATCAAGTAATCCCTGTCCGCGATTGAAATTAATCAGGCCTTTTAGGTAATACACATAATCCATGTGCGGGTCACGCGGATGCAGTCGGGCAAAGCGTTCTATTGCACTGGTGGCCTGATCAAGTTCTTCAAACTTATAATAAGCGTAGGCGATTTCCAGTTGCGCCTGTTTAGCAAAGGGGTCAAAAGGGTAGCGTGCTTCCAGGGATTCCAGATGTTTCACCGCACTTTCGAATTCAGCGGCTTTGATGGATGACTGTGCTTCGTCATAAAGTTCTTTAGCCGTGTAAGCTGCGGTTTCATCTTTGTCAGCACCGGCACAGGCGAATAGAATAGTGGAGATAAAGATAAGGAATAGTGGTCGCATTAAGGGTTTCACGTTAGAGTTTTGGAGTAAAAAATTATATAGTTAAAATGCAAATGTATGATCATCCGATATTGATAGTAGGTATGAGTTTTTTATTTGACACAGAGATCACAGAGTACACAGAGAAAACTATTGAAGGATAATAAAAAATCACGCGCTTGCCTTGTTTTTTTAACCTCTGTGTACTCCGTGATCTCTGTGTCTAATAAATCAATGCCTATGCTTGTACAAATATGGGATAACCGGATATTTACGTTAGAATGACACATTATAACGAAGTTCAGCCCGAGGGCGTATGTC
This sequence comes from Gammaproteobacteria bacterium, assembly GCA_022712755.1. GTDB lineage: Bacteria > Pseudomonadota > Gammaproteobacteria > SZUA-229 > SZUA-229. The sequence goes on along the minus strand of JAFLJY010000261.1, from coordinate 1,064 downwards.
AGAATCACCAATAATTAAAGTTTTAAGCGAAGAACACGCCGGTAAACGCCTGGATGTGGTGCTTGCCACGCTGTTTCCAGAATATTCACGCAGTCGCCTGAAAATCTGGATAGAGCAGGGGCAGGTGTTGGTAAATGGCAAAACCGTCAAACCAAAAACCAGGGTATTGGGTGATGAGGAGTTGCAGCTATCTGTGCAGCGTATCGAATCGGAACAAAAATGTTTTGCCGAGGATATTCCGCTAGACATTATTTACCAGGATGAAGCCATCATTGTGGTTAATAAACCAGCAGGTCTGGTGGTGCATCCTGCGGCAGGGCACTATTCTGGTACGCTGCAAAATGCACTGTTGCACTTTGATCAGGCGCTCGACGCTATTCCGCGTGCCGGCATTGTGCATCGGCTGGATAAAGACACCACAGGTTTAATGGTGGTGGCACGTAATCTCAGCGCTCATAAATATCTGGTTGATCAAATTCAGCAACATGAGGTCGTTCGCCAATATCAGGCGCTGGTGTATGGCGTGATGACAGGTGGTGGCAAGGTAGATCAGCCTATTGGGCGACACCCTCGTGACCGCATCAAAATGGCAGTAAGAGAAAATGGCCGCGAAGCGATTACCCACTATCGTTTATTGCAACGTTTTCGTGAGCACAGTCATCTTAAAGTGCAACTGGAAACCGGGCGCACCCATCAGATACGGGTACACATGAGTTATTTGCGCCATGCTATTGTCGGTGACCCAGTTTACGCTGGCCGGCATCGTAATCCTGCCGGAGCGACACCAGATCTGTTAACTTTTTTACAGGGTTTTAAACGTCAGGCGCTGCACGCATGGAAATTAAGTTTTGTTCATCCTGAATCTGCACAGGACGTTTCGTTTGAAGCACCACTGCCGGATGATATGCAGCAATTAATCAGCTTATTGCAGGCTGATATGCGAGCTAATGAATAATACATCGTCTTATTTAAAGGCAAGTTGGTCAGAGAATAAGCCAGCTAATGTACAGGCGATAACAACACTAAGAGTAGTGGCACATGGATGTGCCGTTATGTCCATGGAT
>JAFLJY010000105.1 GCA_022712755.1 Gammaproteobacteria bacterium | reverse complement strand
CACTGGTTGCGCGATGGCAATCCCTGGGAGGTGTCCCGCCCCGAATACGAACAGGTGATTCATTTTGGCGGTCACACTGAACACTTTCGAGACCCGGAGGGCATCCATCGAGTGCGTTGGCTTGATACTAATGATGTTATTGCCATCCCTTATGATATGCCTGTTTCCGGCTATCGTAATGAGACCATCAACACATTAAGGTTATGGAAGGCAACGGCAACGAATATATTTAATCTTAACGATTTTAATGCAGGCAGTTACTCAGACGCAGTGGAAGCTAAAAATGATGCAGAGCATATTTCGATGGTGCTGTACCCCAATGATGCCAGCGAAAATGGCAAAGAACTGCGGTTGAGACAGCAATATTTTCTTGCTTCTGCCAGTATTAAAGATGTGATTAGACTGTGGGAAGAAACCGATGGCGCAGACTACTCGCGTTTTGCCGAGTTTAATGTGTTCCAGATGAACGATACCCATCCAACCATTGCGGTTGCAGAACTGATGCGCATACTGCTGGATGAAAAACAATTGGAATGGCAAGCGGCATGGGAAATTACAACCAAAACCATGGCTTATACCAATCACACCTTGTTGCCAGAGGCACTGGAGCGCTGGTCGGTTTCGCTGATGGAGCGCCTGTTGCCTCGACTGATGGAAATTATCTACCAGATCAACAAACTGTTTTTGCATGATGTTTCTCTTAAGTGGCCGGGTGATACCGACCGGCAGGCAAGAATGTCGATCATCGAGGAAAATGACCACAAGCAGGTGCGCATGGCCTATCTTGCTATCGTTGGCAGTTTTTCTGTGAATGGTGTTGCCCGTTTGCATTCAGATTTGTTATGTGATGGCCTGTTTAAAGATTTTTATGAATTGTGGCCACAGAAATTCAATAACAAAACCAATGGTGTCACACCAAGACGCTGGATAGCACGAGCAAATCCGAAGCTGAGCCAGCTGGTCACTGAATATATAGGTTACGAATGGGTCTCTGACCTGAGTCATATTCACTATCTAAAGGAATATGCCCACTCAGATAATCAGGCAGATAATCAAGATTTCCAACAGAAATGGTTTGACGTTAAACAGGCCAACAAAACACGACTGGTTGAGCTGGTTCTTGATGCCACTGATGTTGAGTTTAATACTGACGCGATGTTTGATGTGCAGGTAAAACGCATTCATGAATACAAACGTCAACTGCTCAATGTATTACATGTTATCCATCTATATATCCGCATAAAAAATGGTGATACAGAAAACTGGACACAGCGCAATGTATTAATAGGAGGCAAGGCTGCGCCGGGTTACCATATGGCGAAGCTGTTGATAAAACTGGTCAACAATGTGGCAGAAATTGTTAATGGTGACCCCGACGTAAATTCAAAGTTAAAGTTGGCTTTTTTTCCAAATTTTAATGTTTCAGCCATGGAGGTTATTGCCCCTGGTACCGATCTGTCCGAACAGATTTCGACTGCGGGTAAAGAAGCGTCGGGTACCGGTAACATGAAATTCATGATGAACGGTGCACTGACCATCGGCACTTATGATGGTGCTAATATTGAAATACTCGAACATGTTGGTGAAGACAATTTCTTTCTGTTTGGCCTAAAGGAGGACGAGGTGACCGCAATGCAGCATCACTACGACCCACAAAGCTTTATTGATAGTGACGCCGACCTTCAGGCGGTAATGCATTTGCTGGAAAGTGGGCATTTTAATTTATTTGAACCCGATATATTTCGTGACATTATCGGCTCTATACGCAGTCCACATGACCCCTGGATGACGATCGCCGATTTTCGAAGTTATGTTGATGCACAGGAAAAAGCAGCAGCCTGTTACCTGGACAGAACAAGCTGGATACGCAAGAGCATACTCAATACCGCCTGTAGCGGATATTTTTCAACAGACCGAACCATGCGGGAGTATAACGAAGATATCTGGAAACTTTAGGCTGGCGTGTTTTTTGTGCCCAAATGAATAGTGAACAGGTTCGTAGGTTGGGGTGAGGCACGAACCCCAACAAGTGCCAGCGATGCCAATGTTTGGGGTTCGTGCCTCACCCCAACCTACGGACTATAATTAAATAATTTTAAAAACGTGTTTTTTTTTGCGCCCTTTGCGTTTTTCGCGGCTAAAATAATTCTCGTTTGTTAGTACATAGGATTTGCATAAGGAAAATTGCAGGCAAACAATAATGAAAAATGAAAAATGAAAAATGAAAGGGGTATGGGGTGCTAACCGCCGACCAGGAAATTGAAACTGCCGAGCCGACGAATATCGTCATATTTGGTGTCACCGGCGATCTGAGCAAACGTAAATTAATGCCAGCACTGGTACGCATGCTCTGCTGCGGCCTGGTGCATGATGATAGCAAGATAATCGGCATAGTAAATAATCGTACTGAAGAAGTTTGGCTTAAGCTGGTGCGTGAAGGTATGCAGGAATTTTTACCAGAGGTTGTTGAAGATGAAAACCGATGGAAAAAATTTCTTTCACGTCTGATTATGGTGCCGGGAGACCTCGGTGATGAAACCACTTACCAGCGCCTTGCCGAAGCACTGGTTATGCTTGATGGCAAAAAAAATGCCATGTTCTATTGTGCTATTCCCCCTGACTGGTATGGTAAAGTCACACAGGGGTTGCATAAAGTGGGGCTTGCCAATGAAGATGAAGGTTACCGCCGACTGGTCATCGAAAAGCCGTTTGGACATAACCTGGCAAGTGCCCGTGCGCTGAATAAAGAGCTGCAGTCAGTGTTTAAAGAAGATCAAATCTATCGTATCGACCACTATCTTGGTAAAGAAAGTGTACAGAACCTGCTAGTGTATCGTTTTGCTAACAGTATCATGGAACCGTTGTGGAACCGTAACTACGTTGACCATATTCAGATATCAACCGCCGAAACACTTGGTGTAGAGTACCGTGCTAAATACTACGAAAAATCGGGCGCATTGCGCGACATGATTCAAAGCCATCTCATGCAGATGATGACCCTGGTCGCGATGGAACCGCCGGTTGAATTTACCGCCGATGCAGTGCGTGATGAAAAAATGAAGGTACTGCGAGCCATACGTTGTATTAAACCGGAACAGATAAAAATACAAACCGTATCGGCGCAATATGCATCCGGTACACTAAATAGTGAAAACGTACCTGCCTATGTAACGGAAGAAAATGTATCGCCGGATTCAGCAACAGAAACATTCGCCGCAGTACGTTTCTACATAGACAACTGGCGCTGGCAGGGCGTGCCGTTCATTCTTTGGACAGGTAAACGCTTAAAATCAAAAGCAGCAGAAGTGATGATCCGTTTTCGTAAACCACCGTTTAATTTATTCGACAGCCATGCTTCAGTACCAGCCGCGAATGCTCTGATATTTCGCTTGCAACCAGAAGGCGGTGTGGTATTACGTTTGAATGCCAAAAAACCGGGGCTCACCACAGACAATGAAGAAATGGTCATGCGTGCACCTTACGCTGATGATGCAGAAGAAGTTGCCGATGCTTATGAAATTTTAATGCATGATGTCCTTATCGGGGATGGCACCCTGTTTTCACGCGCCGATGAAGTTGAAGCCTCATGGGAAATTGTCGAACCGATTCTAGACGCATGGGAAAACCGTGTTTCAATCGAGCGTTATCGTGCAGGCACCTGGGACATCCCAGCGATGGATGAGTTAACCAAAGACTGTGTTGGCGGCTGGCACAAACCGACAATTCATAAATAAGGCTTATGTGTACTAATACAGCCTTAACCTGACAAAGCGTGTCAGGTTTGCTCATAGAACGAATGACTGAGTTCGGTCAGGAACGGAAGTTATAGGTTGTATGTTGTATGCATTAAGTTACTTACCTGTGGTTAAAATAAGCTTTTGTTTTTTTTAGCGCTAT
>JAFLJY010000104.1 GCA_022712755.1 Gammaproteobacteria bacterium | reverse complement strand
AACACAGATAAAAGCGTTTATTGTTAGCCTCGCCGTAGGCGAGAGCTAAAAAACATCTGTGTTTATCTGCGTTTATCTGTGGATAAAAAGTTTTTTCGTGTGTCCGCTAATGACCGTACTCAGCCATTTGCTCTATAAGTCAATCTGACACACTTTCTCAGATTATGTCTGCCAAATTAATACATCATTGATCTTTCATGATACATTGCATGATATGAAATCATATTTCCAGCTTGATGAAAATATCATTCATCTCAACCATGCAGCCGTCGCGCCCTGGCCTGTTGTTACTCGTGATGCGGTTATTGCGTTTGCCAATGAAAATACAACAATCGGTTCGCAGAGATATGATTGCTGGCTACAAACCGAACAGCAATTAAAGCATAGGCTGGCCTTGCTGATTAATGCGCAGTCAACAGATGAAATTGCCATTTTAAAAAACACCTCTGAAGGTTTATCGCTTATAGCCCAGGGTCTGCGTTTTAATGCTGGCGACAATATTGTTATTCCTGCTGAAGAATTTCCCTCTAATAAAATTGTGTGGCAAGCACTGGAAACACGGGGCGTTGAAGTTCGATTAGTGCCGATACAGGATAAGGACGAACCTGAGTTAGCTCTAATTAATGCTATGGACGAACAGACTCGACTATTAAGTTGTAGCTCGGTGCAATTTGCGCGTGGTCTTGTTTTAGATTTAACGGTTATTGGTAAAGCCTGCAAACAACATGATGTGCTGTTTTGTGTTGATGCTATTCAATCGCTGGGTGCAATGGTTTTTGATGCTCAGGCCTGTTTTGCAGATTTTGTGGTGGCTGATGGTCACAAATGGATGTGTGGTCCCGAGGGTACCGCCCTGTTTTACTGTCGTAAAGAGGTTCAGGATCGCTTGCAATTGACTCAATTTGGCTGGCACATGCTAAAAGACGCTTTTGATTTTTCACCGAAGAATGAAACACAGCCATTGCAGCAGAAAATTGTTACCGGCGCGCAACGTTTTGAAAGCGGCAGCCCTAATATGACGGGCATAACCGCGCTGCATGCATCACTTGGTATGCTACTGGAAATTGGCATAAATAAAGTTCAGTCCAGGGTAATTGAAAACAACGATTACTTGTTAAATCAATTAGCCTCACTTGCTGATATTAATATTTTAAGCCCAACCGTACCTGGCAGGTACGCTGGTATTGTGACTTTTCAAAAATTGAACGTTGATAATATAAAGCTTTATCAGCATCTGCAAAGCAACAATGTACTTTGTGCGTATCGAGGTGATGGCATTCGTTTTTCTCCACACTTTCATACTGAGACAAAAGTGCTGGATAAAGCACTAAAACTGGTAAACAACTTTATCGAGTAAATACAGAAACTTAAGGATGCAAACTTGTGAACCGCTAACCGCTTATTCTGTCTTACTATTAACCCGGCAGTAACGTATATCGTATTCAGTGCTTCAGGAAAATGTCAGATCAAGGCGCAGCTCGCAGCCAATGGTTATTCCATTGGTAAGAGTTGCAACGCAGAGCTGGCATCTTCCTGAAGCCCCTAACTGATTGATAGACAAAAGGACGGCTCACGCCGCCTGTCCACGGACTGCGTTATCAGCACTTGCTGTAGAATGGCTACAGCAGTGTGCTGATGCCTTGCCGTAAACAGGCAGGCATGAGCTGAATACGATATACATTGTTGCCGGGTTAATACCATCAGATGTAAAACATTTGAACTAAACTCGGGATAGAAGGAACGTTATCCGGTTCCAACGATATTTTAAAAGTACAACAAACAAAACCATCCTACTGGAGCTTGTATGTTTCGTTTTGTCAGGTTGAAAAATTATCTATGGGACAAGTTTGTACACTGGCTTACCCATGAGTCCCCTAATTTTAGAACGCCATTAACCAGTTTTGAGCGTTTGCGTTATGAGTTACGCCCGGGCGATGTACTGCTGGTCGAAGGTCGATCAAATGTGGCTGAAATCATCAAGTCCATTACTCAAAGCATGTGGACACATTCTTTCTTTTACATCGGTCGGCTGCACGATATTGATGATCCTATGCTACGAGATCATATCCAGAAGTATCGTCACTGCAGCCCGGATGAACAATTAATTATAGAAGCACTACTCGGCAAAGGCATTATCGTATCATCCATTGAGTCTTATGAAGGCGAACATTTACGCATTTGCTGCCCCCGAGGCATTACCCGGGCAGACTCTCAGGTGGTTCTTAAATATGCCATTGAGCAGTTGGGCACCGACTATAATGTTCGCCAGATTATGGATCTGGCGCGATTCATGTTTCCTTACTGGTTTTTACCCAAACGCTGGCGCTCGACCCTGTTTGAGCATAACGCCGGTAGACCCACGAAAAACGTTTGCTCAACAATGATGGCGGAAGCTTTTGCCAAAGTTCGCTTTCCTATTATCCCTGTCATCCATCAGGACAAAGAGGGAAATTTAAGTTTAATTCGCAGCAATTCTAAATTAATCACCCCACGCGACTTTGACCACTCCCCCTACTTTGACGTTATCAAATACCCTATTATTGATTTTGATGAGCTCGGTATTTATCGCAAATTACACTGGGATCAAACCAGTGTTCACTGCAATACCATTGGTGATTGTTTTTATTCTGATCCGGATGAAATCGAAAACCTGATACCCATAGAATCTGCGCGAACAATAACAATCGGTACCAATGAAGCAGCTTCTGATGATACTAAAACCAACAAAGCCAATTCAGAGGATAACAAAACAAGCAAAAGTCAGTGAAATAAGTTGTCCGAATTTAATTTACATGGGCAACTTTTATAGTGCATAATAGATTTATTAAGTTGCATAAAGCAACTTTTAATAAACCAAATTGAAAATATAATGTCTATACGCGTTATACCAACCATAAAAATTAGGCACTGAATATGATGTGGGCTGGATTATTCATTTTAATTATTTTAGTTTCTGCATACCTACGCTTACCACTTCTAGTATGGTCATTACTACTAACCGTTGGATTTGTTGCTTTCAGCATTTTTTCTGACGCTACACTCACTCAAAAAACCTTACTTTGGATACTCTTTGCTGCTGTTGTTATTCCACTTAATGTAAAACCTGTTCGCCTTACTCTTTTAAGCCGCGCTATTTACCGTGTGATGAAAAAGATCATGCCGACTATTTCGCAAACTGAGCAGGAAGCACTTGAAGCCGGAGATGTCTGGTGGGAAGCCGAACTGTTTAGCGGCAACCCTGATTTTAGTTTTCTTCAAAACCTGCCTGCACCAGTCTTAACGGATGAAGAGCAGGCATTCCTGGACGGCCCTGTTGAAGAATTTTGTGAAATGCTAGATGACTGGCAGATAACCCATGTCGATTACGATTTAACTCCAGAAGCCTGGCAGTTTGCCAAAGACAATGGACTATTCGCCTTAATTATTCCTAAACAATATGGTGGCAAAGAATACTCTGCCTATTTGCATTCACAGGCAGTATTGAAAATTGGTAGTCGCAGCGGCTCAGCTGCTGTCACCGTGATGGTGCCAAACTCTTTAGGTCCGGGAAAGCTGCTAATGACTTACGGCACAAAAGAACAAAAAGACTATTACCTGCCAAGACTTGCCAAAGGCATTGATATCCCCTGTTTTGGTTTGACCGGACCGAATGCAGGTAGCGATGCAGGTGCCATGCCAGATACTGGTGTGGTTTGTTATGGCAGCTATGAAGGCAAAGACCATGTATTAGGTATTCGCTTAAACTGGGACAAGCGTTACATAACATTGGCACCTGTTGCCACACTATTAGGCATTGCATTCAAACTGAATGATCCCGAACATTTATTAAGTGAAAAAGAAGACCGCGGAATCACCCTGGCTTTAATTAAACGTGACACAGAAGGAGTAGAAGTTGGCAAACGCCACTTCCCTGCTAACCATGCGTTTATGAACGGCCCTATTCGCGGCAAAGATGTCTTTGTGCCACTGGATTCAATTATTGGCGGTGTTGATTATGTCGGTAAGGGCTGGTCTATGCTGATGGAATGTCTGGGTGATGGTCGCGCTATTTCATTACCCGCACTGGGTACTGCTGCCGGTAAAATGGCCTCTAAATATACCGGCGCCTATTCGCGTATCAGGCAACAATTTCACACCCCTATTGGTTACTTTGAAGGCATAGAAGAGGCACTGGCAGAAATAGCCGGTCAGACCTATGTGATGGATGCCTCCCGCTCTCTGGCTGCCGTTGCTTTAGATAACGGCGCTGTGCCTTCGGTTATATCTGCCATTGTTAAACAACAAACAATGGAGCGTATGCGTGATGTGATTAATCATGCCATGGACGTACATGGTGGCCACGGCATCTGTATGGGACCACACAACCATCTGGGTCGTGCCTATCAACTAACACCTGTTGGCATCACCGTTGAAGGTGCCAACATATTAACACGCACCATGATTATTTTTGGTCAGGGCGCGATGCGCAGCCACCCTTACCTGTTAAAAGAAGTACAAGCGGTACATAATGAAAATCAGAAGCAGGGGCTTAAAGATTTTGATCATGCTTTATTCGCGCACTTCGGTTTTATCATTAGCAATATTGTTCGCAGCTTGTGGTTTGGACTTACTTTTGCAAAATTTATTCGGTCTCCCGGTGATAAAGACACACGACGTTATTATCAGCAACTGGTGAAAATGAGTTCAGCATTTGCCTTACTTGCCGATATTTGCGTTGCAGTGTTAGGTGGCTCATTAAAACGTCGTGAGAAAATTTCCGGTCGTCTGGCTGATGCTTTATCCAACATGTATGTTATTTCTGCAGTGTTAAAACATTATGAAAACCAGGGCAGCCATAAAGAAGATTTGGTGCTGCTCAAATGGGCCTGTGAAGATGCCTTGTTTAATGTACAAACGGCATTAAAAGGCATTATGAAAAATTTACCCGTACCCATTATCGGCGCGTTATGTAATTTTATTATTTTCCCTTTGACAAAACCCTATCAGCGCCCCAACGATAAAGCAGGACATAATGTAGCAAGGCTGACGCTCTCACCCAGCGACACCTTAGACCGCCTGAGCGCTGGTATTTATAACAGCAACGATAAAGATAATTCAACAGGACGTATAACACACGCTCTCCAGTTAGTGCTTAAAACGGACGATCTGCAACACAAATTACGTGCTGCATACAAACAGGGCAATCTTCACAGTCGTGATCAAGATGCTTATGTTGAAGCGAAAGAAAAAAATATTATCAGCAATAGTGAATATGCGTTATTAATTGAAACAGAGGAAGCAATCCAGAATGCAATTAAAGTAGATGAATTTTCATTTAGTGGCTGGAAGATTGAAACACCTTAGCATGTAGGTTGGGGTGAGGCACGAACCCCAACAGACTGTCATGTACAAAACGTTGGGGTTCGTGCCTCACCCCAACCTACAGGCTTAAAAAATAAAAGAGGTTAAATGAAAACATGATGAACAACGAAAATGGCCGAAAAGTTTACATCGTCGATGGTAGTCGTACCCCACAGCTTAAATCACGGGGCAAGGTCGGTCCATTTTCGGCGGGTGATTTAGCTGTTGCTGCTGCCAAACCATTATTACTTCGTAATAACTTCCCGCTTGAAGCATTAGATGAGGTTATTCTGGGCTGTATGATACCGGGCGAACGCGAAGCCAATATCGGACGTGTGGTCGCATTACGTTTAGGCATTCCACAAAGTGTGCCTGCGTGGACCGTACAACGTAACTGTGCATCGGGCATGCAGTCTGTTGATTCTGCCTATAAAAATATACGCAACGGTGATGCAGACCTGGTTTTAGCTGGCGGTGTTGAGTCAATGAGTCACTCACCGGTTTTATTTAACCACACCATGGTCAACTGGCTCGGTGATTTCATGCGCTCACGTTCCATTGGACAAAAATTAAAAACACTTCTGCAGTTACGCGGCAAACACTTCACCCCGGTTATCGCCCTGCTTCATGGCTTAACGGATGATACCGTTGGTTTAAACATGGGCGAAACCGCCGAGATTATTGCCAAAAAATTTAATATTAGCCGTTTGCAGATGGATGATTATGCAAAAACCAGCCACCATCGTTTGGCGGCAGCACAGTCGGCAGGTTATCTGGACGAAATTGAAGTGCTGTATGATAAAGAAGGCAATTTTTATGATCATGATGATGGAGTCAGACCGGATTCTTCTATAGAAAGTCTGGCCAAATTACGCCCGGCCTTTGATAAAAAATACGGCAAAGTGACCGCTGGCAACAGTGCACAAATTACTGATGGTGCTGCCTGGTTAATACTTGCCAGTGAAGAGGCCGTCAAAAAATACAACTTAACAGTGATGGCATCTATTACCGATACACAATGGGCGGGACTTGATCCCGCAGTGATGGGTATGGGGCCGGTTCATGCCATGACCCCTATCATGCAGCGCAATAAACTTGCTATAAATGACATTGATTACTGGGAAATCAATGAAGCCTTTGCCACCCAGATATTAGGTTGCGTGCAGGCATGGCAACAGGATGAATATTGTCAGCAGAATCTAAAACTTGACAAGGCCATGGGTGAGATTCCCCATGAAAAACTAAACATTGATGGCGGTGGTGTTAGCTTAGGGCATCCAGTAGGTGCCAGTGGTGCGCGTATTATTTTACATTTATGCAAAATATTACAACGTACTAATAGCAAACAGGGCATGGCAAGTTTATGCATTGGTGGTGGCCAGGGGGGAGCAATGCTTATACAAAATGAAACATAACGGCATAAAGCAATTTTCCGAACAGGTTGTAGGTTTTGAATAATAAGTTTTAAGTTATAAGTTGTAAGTTTTAAGTAAAAGCCACCTTGTTGCCATCATGTGCAGTAGCGAAGAATGACAGATGACTTTGTTAGTTTTATTTACTTATAACTTAAAACATAAAACTTAAAACCTACTTCAAATCACGCTGAGCAGTTACAATAAAACAACAAATGCAGAGGCAGTCTAATGTCCAACAAACCTTTACCCACCAGCAAGAACTGGGAAATTGAAACCGACAATAATAATATAGCCTGGTTACATTTTGATACAGCAGATGCATCAGCAAATCTGTTAACCCAGGCTGCTATCAAAGAGCTTGATGATATTCTTAAAACATTTGAAAAAGAGCTTCCTAAAGCGATAATCATCCTTTCCGACAAAAAAGACAGTTTTATTTTTGGCGCGGATATAAAAGAATTTACTGTATTAGATAACAAAGAACAGGCACTGGCATTCATGCTTAACGGTCATGCTTTAATGAATCGTCTGGAAGCCATGCCCTGCCCAACCGTCAGTATGATTCATGGCCTTTGTTTTGGTGGCGGCACAGAACTGTGTTTAGCCTGTGATTACATTATCGCTTCTGACCATAAAAAAACAAAAATCGGGTTGCCTGAAATCAAACTGGGTATTCATCCTGGTTACGGCGGTACAGCCAGATCAATTGAACGCTGCGGTCCATTGGCGGCAATGAATATTATGCTGACAGGCCGGGCATTAACGGCGCGTGCTGCAAAGAAAATAAAACTGACTGATGAAATGGTACCTCTGCGGCAGATAAAAGCTGCTGCGGAAAAATCCGCACTGGCCGCACCCAAACGAAAACCCCTGCCGTTATTCATACGGCTAACAAACGCTTCATTAGTGCGCCCATTAATCGCGGCACAAATGCGTAAACAGGTGGCACTAAAAGCGAAACCAGAACATTACCCTGCGCCCTACTCACTGATAAACCTGTGGAAAAATGAAGCTGGTAACAAAAAGAAAATGCTGGAGCAGGAAGCCATCACTGTTGCCGAATTAGCCACAACAGAAACCGCAAGGAACCTGGTACGTGTTTTCTTTTTACAGGAAAACTTAAAAAGTCAGGGCAAACAAACACAATTTGATGTTGAACATGTCCATGTCATAGGTGGCGGCATCATGGGTGGTGATATCGCTTCCTGGTGTGCCATACAGGGTTACTCGGTAACAGTTCAGGATCGCAGTCCAGAAGCACTGGCAAAAACCATTAAACGCGCACAATATTCATTTAAAAAGAAATTTAAACGCGATAGACGCGCCATTCGAGATGCCAATGACCGTTTGATGGCCGATCATCGCGGCAGTGGGCTGCATCGTGCCGACATTGTCATTGAAGCCATATTTGAAGATGTGGATGTAAAACGTGCCCTGTATGAATCTATCGAACCTATAATGAAAGCGGATGCTATTCTGGCAACCAATACCTCCAGTATTAAACTCGAAGATCTAACTTCATGCCTGAAAAATCCAGGCCGTCTGGTTGGCTTGCACTTTTTTAATCCAGTAGCATTAATGCCGCTGGTTGAAATTATTCGCGGTGTTGATACAAACGAAAAAGTGGTACAACAGGCATTGGCCTTTGCTAAAAACATTGGCAAACTACCGCTTGCGGTTAAGAGTTCGCCTGGCTTTCTGGTTAACAGAATATTAATGCCCTATATTCTTGAAGCCGTTACCATGGTTGATGAAGGCATACCGCCTGAGGTCATTGATAAAGCGGCAACAGACTATGGCATGCCGATGGGGCCGATTGAACTGGCTGATACGGTTGGTCTGGATATTTGTAAATCGGTTGCCAATATTTTAGCCAAAGCACTTGATCTACCCCTACCCGATACATTAAAAACGCTTTCAGATAAAAAACTGGGTAAAAAAACAGGAGAAGGTTTTTATAAGTATAAAAACAATAAACCCATGAAAAATCAACCCATGGAAAATAAAAACGCTACCTACGCTAACCCTCAGGAAGTACAGGACAGGCTGGTATTACGTCTGGTGAATGAAGCCACGGCCTGTTTACGTGAAGGCATAGTCGATGAAAAAGATTTGATCGATGCTGGCGTCATATTTGGCACCGGCTTCGCACCCTTCCGCGGTGGCCCGTTGGAGTATATTAGAAGCACCGGTGTTGATAAGTTAAGCAAAACATTGGCATCATTAGAAACGAAGTTTGGAAGTCGTTTTGAAAAAGACGAAGGCTGGTCACAAGTAGAGTAAACCTGTTGGATTTCCTCATCAGGCAAATGACTGAGCTCGGTCATTAGCGGACATACGAAAAAACTTTTTATCCACAGATAAACGCAGATGAACACAGATATTTTTTAGCTCTCGCCTACGGCGAGGCTAACAATAAACGCTTTTATCTGTGTTAATCTGTGTTCATCTGCGTTTATCTGTGGATAAAAAATCTTGTTCTTTTAATGTCTGCTATGTGTCGAAATCAGTCATTCCATATCAGCTAAGGTATTAGCTGAAAT
>JAFLJY010000103.1 GCA_022712755.1 Gammaproteobacteria bacterium | reverse complement strand
AAAATGGATCAATGGAAAAGTTATCTTTCAAGTAGGACAATCTGGGCCAATCTGATCGGCTTTGGCGCTCTGGCACTCGATATTCTGGGTTTTAACGGGTTTAGTTCCGAGGATAAGTCGCAACTTGTCGATCAGGTGTTGAAGCTTGTGGAAGCTGGCGGGTTTATCGCTGGTGTTATATTTAGAGCGCTGGCTCGCAATCGGCTGGGGCCACGCATATTTTAGTGCCAATAGAGTATTGCGGAGAGATCTGGGCGAAAAATCAGCTTCGTAGAAGGGGGGATGTTTTCGTTCAGATGCGCTTAAAGCCGGTGATCGTACGCTCCAAGTAAAAACAGCCTGACCCTGTGGAAACCTGTGTAGACAATCTGCCACACCTCAAAACCTGTGAATTTGCCATGAAATGGCTTAGATCAGCCTCTAGCAAAGCGCAAATGCACTATTGCACGGACCTGCAATTCTCTAGATCGTTCAGAATGATATTGCAAAATACACTTTTTAAGTGTGCTATATTTGAGCATCTAGTAGGCATGCGACAATTTATACGTGTTATCAAAGTACATCTGCGACAAATAGGTCAATTTCCATGAAAAACTCTAAAAATAGTTGGTAACCACGAAATTGCTATGCTAAAAGCCCGCCACTAAGCGGGGTAATTTTTATGGGCAATAAGTACCTTTAGTTTTACCGGTTAATTATACCTCGTGTAGTGGGAGATATTCCTTCTGACTAGTGCCGGTGAGTAGCCCGTCGAAATGAACAAAAAAAGCAGGGAAAGTAAGATGATTACAAACAAAATGTCTGTAAGGCGTAATTGGATGGGTGCATTTGCACTCGCCATTATGACTGTTTTTGCAGGTTCGCAATCAGCGGATGCTGCGGTTATGCATTCCAATGACAATATTACCTTTGCCAAGGCCGAGCCGGTCTCTCAGGTAAAAAAAGCGCGTGTGAAGAAAGCTTCTACCCGGAAAAAGAAATATTCTATTCGGAAGAAATCTTCATACAAGAAGAAATCCTCCGTCAGGAAGAAGGCTTCGATCAAAAAGAAATCTTACCGGAAGAAAGCTTCCGTCAAGAAGGTTTACAAGAAAAAGAAATATACCAAGCGCAAAAAGCTTCGTAAATCTCGTAAAAGAGTTGCCAAGCGCAGCTACACCAAGCGTAAATCGGCCAAAAGGTCCGCCAAGCGTAAATATACGAAGCGTAAATATGCAAAAAAATCTTACAAGAGAAAATCTTATAAGAAAAGATATGCCAAAAAATCCACCAAGCGCAAAAGCAAAAGCTATGGTCGTGGTCGCGGTTCATTGATGGCAACGCTTAGAAGCGTCAAGCCTGCAGGCCTGCCCCTTCGTCTCGCCGCTGCGGTTGTGACGGTTGAAAGTGGCTGGCGCGTCAATGCCAGAGGTTCTTCTGGTGAACGCGGCCTCATGCAGCTTATGCCAGCAACCGCCCGCATGATGGGTGCACGTGGTAACCTCTTTAATCCTCGCATTAACATGCGTGCCGGTACAAAATATCTGAACTGGTGCTATCGTCGGGCCCGCAAAAATATTGCGGTGACCATTGGTTGCTACAATCGTGGCCCTGGCAAGATGTGGAAATGGAGTGGAAACCCCATCACCCGTCGTTATGTCAGCAAGGTTCGCAGATATATGGGTCGTAGCTAAATTTTAGAAACGAGACCAAAATATGATAACCCGCTTCCTCTATCGAGGGAGCGGGTTTTTCGTTGCGAAACAGGCTGTTGAAAACTACACGAACCGATTGTTTTTCATTATGTTTTTACGATAATTTGGAATGGCAATGCAGTTCATGGTAGGTTCATAATTGCTACGATAAACTGCCATCAGATTGAAATTTGGCCAAAAGCCGCTATTGAGCGATCTTGGTGATTTGCGAGATGTGGGAGAGAGCGACGTTGAAAATGGGTAAATACTTCTTGGCAAGGGCCTTTGCACCGGTGATTTTTACCGTTGTGCTGCTGTTTGGCAGCGAGGCTATGGCCGGTTGTGTCAAATGGTCTAACTCCCCAAAAATCATCAAGAAAAACGGCTTGATGAAACCTGGCCCCGTGCGGGCGCGTGCCATCCGGCGTGGGGAAGATGTGATCAGCATTGATCTTTGTCGTCGTGGCGGTGGATATATTTATCGTTTGACGGTACTTGGCAAGAAAAAGCGCGTCCGCGATATTGTCGTTGATGCGCGCAGTGGCAAGAGAATCGGCGGTAGATCCAGCAAGCGGAAGAAATTGGAAGATCGGATTATTAACCGGGTTAAGCGCAATTTACGGCGCCACGGGATCAACTATTACTAGAGCATCGTGCGTTCATTCTGAGTGAGCGCACGGTGCTCTAGATTACAGTTCCATTCATGAGTTGAAACAGGGAAAAGGCACGGTGCGGTTACTCGTTGTAGAAGATGAACCTGATCTAAATCGCCAACTGGTTGATGCCTTGAGCGATGCCGGTTATGCCGTGGATACGGCGCTTGATGGCGAAGAGGGGCATTTTCTGGGAGATACAGAGCCTTACGACACCGTTGTGCTGGACCTTGGTTTGCCGCTGATGGATGGTATCAGTGTTCTGGAGCAATGGCGACGCAATC
>JAFLJY010000102.1 GCA_022712755.1 Gammaproteobacteria bacterium | reverse complement strand
GTGTATTACAAAACGCATACTGCTTACTGTTTTTCATCCAACTGCAAAACCCACGGCAAGAGCCTAGACGTGATAGATTTTATCCTGCACAAAGAGAACTGCACCAAAAGAGAAGCGATATTAAAAGCGGTAGAAATGATTGGCGGAAGTGGTGAGACCATACCGGTAAATACATTAACAAGAGCTGCTGTATTGACCAAAATGTTTACCTACTTCAAAAATGCTATTCATAGCAGCAAGCCAGCCAAAGAATATTTACAAAGCAGGTGTTTAGATTTTACAAAAACAGAAGTTGGCTATAATAGCGGGCAGTTCCATCACGGTACTAGAAAGAATGAAGCCCTGATAAAAAGCTGTATCAAATATGGTTTACTCTTAGACTTGGGATTAATAGCAAGAACAGGCAACCCCGCTTACAAACCCTTTGGAAAATGGGGCATTGTTTTTCCATTAAAGAACCAAGAAAATCAAATTGTATCACTCTACTTTAGAAGTACCCTATCAGAGAAAAAGCAACGGCACTTTTATTTAAGAGAAAGGCAAGGGCTTTATCCGAATTACCCCAAGAAAGCTACAAAACGGCTAATACTAACCGAAAGCATTATTGATGCAGCTACATTACTGGAACAGGAGAAAATCAAAAGTAATTATGAAGTATTAGCACTCTTCGGAACAAATGGATTAACGGAGGAACATCAAAAAGCAATTCAGGATCTGACGGAACTTGAAGAAATCATATTTTTCTTAAATGGAGACCAGGCAGGAATAAAAGCATTAGAAAAATACGCTCCAATGCTTAAAGGAGAATATCCAAACGTAACCATATCAAATGTAGCAGTTCCCGAAAATGAAGATGTAAACAGTTTATTGCAAGGACATAGCGGAGAAATATTAGAGCATTTAGTAAACACAAGAAAGGAATACAACTTTTTATTTTCAACTGAGCAGGTAGCACCTGCAGGCAATTATAAAAGCTCAGATGAAAAAGAAAAAAGTCAGGACAAAATAAGTGAAGCAGTCCAAGAGCAGGAAGCAGTAAAAGAAGAAACCCCACAACAAACAGGGCTGAACACCAATAATCCTTACAACTTAAAATACCAAGGCAATGAAGCCAACTATCAAATAAAAGGGTTTAGAACCAATCAACTGGACAGCTTAAAAATCACATTGCAAATACAAATTAAATGAGGAACATTACTTTAAAACTGGACTTGTACGAGTTTAACCAAGTAGAAAAAACCTGTAAAACGGTAGCTGAAAAGTTGGGGCTTAGAAAGGATTTAATAGAGAAAGATTTAGAGCAATTGACCAACCTACTGGAATTTTACAAAGACAAGCAACTGCACGAAAAACAAGGCAGCGAGGAAAGTAAAGTTGAAGTTCCCACAGCAAAAGCAAGTAAATGTATCGAGTTTTTAAAATCAAAAGAGCTAACCCCAAAGTTTAATAATCTAATCGGCAAAGCAGGAATTACAGGAGAAGAAACCAACCGTATTTTATTGTTCATTGTTGCCAGCAGTTATAAAATGCCTGATACCCTGCACGCCTTAATACAAGGCAGTTCGGGAAGTGGAAAAACAAGACTGTTAAAGATTATCAGCGATTTAATGCCAACAGAAGACGTAAAGAAATACACAAGAGTAACGGACAATAGTTTTTACAATCAGGATGAATATTTTTTTGTAAATAAACTGGTGTGTTTTGAAGATATGGACGGACTAAAAGAAGATGCACAGCTTGCAGTTAGAGAATTACAGAGCAATGAAATATTAAGAACATCCACCAGTTTAAAAGATAAAAACGGAAGTATTACAGGAGGAGAACGAATAGTAAGAGGCCCGATAGCTTCGTTATCGTGTACCACAAATGGCGAAACCTATGAAGATAATATCAGCAGGAGTTTTTTGATTGCAGTTGATGAATCAAGGGAACAGACAGCCAAAATCATTAGTTATCAGAATAATATGTCAGCAGGATTAATCAATAAAGAAGAACAAAAAAAGGTGGCGAGCTTCGTCCAGAACTGTATGAGATTATTGCAGCCTTATGAAGTGGTAAACCTGTATGCCAACAAAATAAGGCTACCCGAAGAAGCTCATAAAATCAGAAGATTAAACGAGCTGTACCAAAGCTTTGTAAAGCAAATAACCCTACTGAACCAGTACAACAGAAAGCGAGACCGTCAAGGACGGTTACTAACTCAAAAAGAAGATTTACAAACGGCTTGCGATATTTTGTTTGAAAGCATTGTGTTAAAAGTAGATGAACTGGACGGAAGTTTAAGGCAGTTTTTTGAACGATTGAAAGACTACCTAAAAGAGCAAAATCAAGACTTTACACAGAGAGAAATTAGGCAAGCTCTGAACATCAGTAAAGCCCAATGCAGCAGAAATATGGGCAGACTTAGAGCAATGGAATACATTACCAGTACCTACTCCAACAACCAACGGAAAGTAAAATACAAAATAGATTATTGGGATAATTACGCAAAACTCAGAGCCAAAATAAAGGATAATTTAACCAATCAAATTAATGAACTGTAAAAGGGAAAGAGGAACAATCAGGAACAGTTTTGGAACAATCTAAAATAAAGAAATACAGATAATTAGCTATTAAAACAAGGTGATTGTTCCCGTTCCAAAAAGTAAGTGTGTATGGGCAGACCTAAAAACATCATAGTTGTAAACAAAGCATACAGAGTATTAGCAGAAAGTTTTTACAGGTACTTGTTAAGATTAGGTTATAACTCCAAAAGCAATAAATCTCGCTACAATTATTTATGTGAGTTCTTAAACCAATTGGAACAAAGAGGACTGTTGGATATTACCCAAATTACAGCACAGGAAATAATCAATTACTACCAGTACATCAGCGAGAGACCAAGTAAAAAAGATGGCGGAATATTAAGCCCAAAAACAACGCATAGCCATATGCGAATAATCCGAGACCTGTTTGTAATGCTACAAAATGAAGGCAAAGTAAAAATCAACCCTTGTAGTACTTTAAAGTTCCCCTATCCAAGAGAAACAGAAGAAAGAACGGTATTAGACCAGGAAGAAATCAAGCAACTTTACAAGGTGTCAGAAACTGCCCAGGAGAAAGCAATATTAAGTTTAGCATATGGATGTGGTTTAAGAGTTGGGGAGCTTATAAGCTGCGATATTGAGGACATAAGATTAAGGGAGAAAATAGTGATAGTTCCCAAAGGGAAAGGCAATAAAAGAAGAGTTGTACCCATCAGTTCAGGAGTAGTTAAAGACTTGGCAGATTACTATTACAATGAAAGAGAACTACTAACAAAAGGAAGAGATTACAAGCCAACTGAGAGAGCTTTTATGCTACACTCCAGAGGTGGTAGAATGCGAAACTATACCTATAATGAACACCTAAGAAAAATCATTGAAAGAACCCAAAATCAAGCCATTAAAGACAAAGAAATTAGCATCCATAATCTGAGGCACTCCATCGCAACACATCTTTTAGAACAAGGAATACCAGTAGAACAAGTCAGAATGTTTTTAGGGCATAGTCAATTGGAAACAACACAGATTTACACCCATATCAGCAAACGACAACTAAAAGAACTGATACAATGATTTTACAGGAATATTTACAAAAAGAGTACAGTAAAACAAGCATTAGCGGATATGAAAATATGATAAATCGTTACTTGATGACTTTAGGAGAACGAGCAGAAAAAGCAAGCTACACAGATGTTTTAGATTACATTGGATTATTGAGAGAGCAGAATTTACACCCCAAATCCTTGCGGAATAATCTGTTTTCAATCAAAATTTATTATCGGTATTTAGTAGCCACAGGAAAACGGAATGACCATCCTTGCCAGTACTTGTATTTAAAAGATCAAATCAATAGGGCAATCCAAGTAGAAAGCCTTTATCCAAAAGAAATACTGGAAGAACTCTACACTAATTACAAAGCTAAAAATCCAGAGAATCAGAACCGGGACAAAATCATAATCAGCCTGTTAGTTTACCAAGCTCTAAGCGTTTTAGAAATCAGTCAAATCAAAGTAAGTAATGTAAATCTTGAAAATGGAACAATAAAAATCAAAGGGAACAGCAAGAACAAAGGCAGAACATTAAGTTTAAAACCCAATCAAATATTACTGTTCCACAACTACCTGAAGAAAGTACGAAAGAAATATGTATCGGGCAAAATGCGCAAAGAATCTCACAGCACCATAAAGAACAGAAAGATAACTATTGCTCGTTCAGGTCGGGAAAAAGATTGGTTTTTGCTCTCCGAATCAGGATTGCAATTTTGGGCAGGCAGTATTAATCGGATGATAAACAGAGAAAAAGGCAAGCAAAATAAGTTAATCCCATTCAAGATAAGACAATCTGTAATCGCTCATTTACTCAAAGAAAACAATGATATTAGAATCGTTCAAGAGTTTGCAGGACATAGAAGAACAGCAAGTACAGAAGCCTACAAACAAACAGGATTAGAAGAACTGAAATCAGCAATTGAAAGATTACATCCACTACAATAAAATCCAACCCTAAAGCCCCACCCCGATAAATACAGCAAGCTCGTGCCTCACTTTCTTCTGTATTTATCGGGGCTTCCCTGCCAACCCTTCTGTAATTTTTTTGTCATGCTTTTTGTAACCCATCCCAAAGCAGCACATCCCGAAAGCGAAGAGCTTCGGGATAAGCTGCCCCCACTCAACCAAAAAGACACGCCAAAAAAATTACCCCAAGCTAAGTTACATAATACGAGTTATATAAGCCCTGTGCGGTTTTTAAAGGTGTGCTTACGCACGATTTAATGCCGGGTGTATATAACTGTATTATGTAAAATAGCCGCTCCCAGCCCCAACCAAAGGGCAAAAGAATTTTCCCTTCAACCCTTTTCGGGTAGCATTTTTTGCCCCTAAAGCCGCTTCGGCAAAAAAATACTACTCGGTCTGCCACAAAAAAAAGTGGCAGGGTTTTATTGATAAAAAAGCAAGATGGAGACTAACGCCCTGCGGTTGTTTGCTCATTTTTTATGAAGCAAAAGCCCAGCGCTCAAATAATCCATCACAGCTTTTACTTCACAAAAAATCGAGCCGTTACTCTTACGCTGACCGAACAGGTCGAGTGCTGAATCCTTATTTTTTTCAACTGAAAAACTCAAATGAAAATAAAAAATATCCTATGGGATTTTGTACTTTGCAGTCTGAAAATGGGATGTTTAAAGCTGACATATCAAATAACTGAATCACCGCTAAAGGTGGTGTACAAAAACCTGAGTTTTGAGCAAAATAACGTACAGAGGTTTTTGAGTGTTGATATATTGGCCAGTGAATTTGCATCATGGTCGCCTTACCAATATGCCTTTAGAAACCCATTGAGGTTTGTGGATAAAACAGGGATGGCTCCGGATGATGTTACGGGTGGTTGTTGTGGTGGTTCTCCTCAAGCAGCTTTTAATGAGTTTGTAGGTAAGTTAGAAAGTA
>JAFLJY010000101.1 GCA_022712755.1 Gammaproteobacteria bacterium | reverse complement strand
GGTGATAACGATGCGCTGGTGTCTGAGATTGATTTCTAAGCTGCCGGTGCGGCAGTGAACGCGGAGCCGCACAACGCACAGAACACAACCTTTTTCTAAGCTGCCTGTGCGGCAGTGAACTAATCGGCAGTGTTGCATCGGGTTCGGCCCACTTTCTAAGCTGCCTGTGCGGCAGTGAACAATAACTATCGCTCCTACCCGTTTTGTGAAGTTTTCTAAGCTGCCTGTGCGGCAGTGAACAGCAACGCGTCTTTATTGGTGGTGAGGGTTGTTTTCTAAGCTGCCTGTGCGGCAGTGAACTCGTCCTGGTCTTTTTGCGTACTAAATAAACGTTTCTAAGCTGCCTGTGCGGCAGTGAACTAATTAGGTAGGGATAAGTTGGAAACTTTTAATTTCTAAGCTGCCTGTGCGGCAGTGAACTGTGATTAATGATGGGTTTTGGCCTGATTTATTTTCTAAGCTGCCTGTGCGGCAGTGAACATCACCGGCGTGGAACGAAGCGATAGCGAAGTTTTCTAAGCTGCCTGTGCGGCAGTGAACGAAAAGAGCGTAAGCGTTTGGCTGGTGATTTGTTTCTAAGCTGCCTGTGCGGCAGTGAACAGGAGTATAACTGATGAAACGTTATATATAACAGTTACATGGCTCTTTTCTGGCAAAAATACCAATAAAACAAGATGCTGTGTAACTTCTTGTTTTTCCAAGTTGTAAAAGAGCGCGAAAAAAAAGGGTTAGTTTAAGTAATCAGATAACAATTCACTTGCCCAATTAGGTACTGGTTTATTCAGTTTTTTGATTTGGTTGTTTTTAATTACGGCAATTTGTCTAAAAGGATTATCTGCTCGTGAGTTATCCAGTACAAATACCTGGTTACAAAGAGCCAGTGTTTGCCGGACTAGCTTTTTTACACGTGGTACTCGGCTGATAATTTTCTCTTTAGGGACATTATGCCCGCCTTCTGCAACTCTTTGTGCTACACGCGCTTGATTTAACGCGGTACTTTTCAGATGGATAAAAACAAAAATAATTTCGTAACCCAGTGCTTTTGCCTGTGCAACAAAATCAATTTTTGACGGGTGTGAAAAAACGGTTTCAAAACAAAATGTTTTTCCTTCCTGTAATAACTGATTTCGTATTTGTGTGGCTATGATGGCAGCGTCATAACTGTGTAGTTCTGGCGTTTGCGGAAAAACCTGTTTTGCCAGAATATCTGCATTGACAAAGGGCAGACCCTTTGGTTTAAGGTAGTGATGGTAGAACGTGCTTTTTCCTGCACCATTACCACCTGCCAGTATCCAGAGTTGTTTACTTTTACTCAAGACGATGGCTTGCTCAAGATGATTCACGCAAGGGGATAAATTCACCGTTATCAAACTGTCCTGTGGCTATTTCACCATCTTGATTAATTTGTTCAAGATAACCGGGGTGGTTTTCTGAAATCTGGTATTTAGTTGCACTACTGCTAATAATTTCAGGAAGCAAACCAGAACGACGATCACCTTCTAACGACTTAAATACTTCGTCAGCTTCAATCGGTCGCCCATAAACAGGCTCGATTTTTATTTTAGCCAGCCCTAAAGCAACTGACAGCAAAGCATCGGGGTCGAGTATTGTAGCAACACGTCTTCCCATATCTGCCCAATATTCAATTTGCTCGGCTGTGCTACGGTGCATACGTTTACCGGTGACTTTGGCAGCTTGCATTAAATCTGACTGCAAGCGTATTGGTGAAGCTGATTTTGCCATTGAAAATACCTGATAAGAACGATGAATTAATTGTAGCAGATCGCTACAATTAATTCACGATTCAAAACCAGGGCATGGTTGCCACTTTACTTATGCCAAACGGGTCAAACTTAGGAAAAAGCTTGTTAAAAGCACCTATAGTGTGTTGGCTATTACTCTGGGGAAGACCACCTTAGTCCTTTGAACCGACTAAAATCACGGTCTGTTGTCACCCATTCGCTACCTGTTTCTATCGCAAGTGCGGCGTAATAAGCATCTGGAATTAAATTACCTTTGGCATTTGCCTGCTTGCATAATTTTGTAAAAATACCCCAGTGTCTATTTTGAGGTGTAACGATGACGCAGTTTGACTGACTTGTAATTTGATTCGTAAAAGACAAGGCATCTTTCAGCGTACTCGGTGGATTAAAGATTTTTGGATGCGTCACAATGCGTAAAAAGCCACTTAATACCAATTCAGACATTGCAAATGCCTGGTCTGAATTGATTAACGCCTCTAACCATTGCAGTGATGTTTTGTGATGCGGTGAATCCTCACGGTGCGCATAAACCAGGATGTTGACATCAGGTAAAAACATTAAACGCTCCTTAGTTGTCCATTATGTCTAACAGTGAAGACGAATCATCCAAATCAATGCCTGGATTAACACCCTTACCCTTTACCGTTTTTAAGCGTATTTTTGCTTGCTTTTTTACCGCAGTGCGGCACATTAATTTTTCTCGCAAAGCATCTTCAACAATCGCGGTAAACGTGGTGCCATGTGCTAGAGCATACTGCTTTGCCTTTTCCAGAAGTTGGTCATCAAGTCGAATGGTTGTTCTCATGCATCACCTCACTATTTCTTGCATCAATATGTCAAGCATAACATGGTGCGCACTTAAAACCAGGGAACTGTTGCGGTTTTGCTTAAACCAAATTGGTCGAATTCACCCACTACAGCGTTATCTAATAATTGACCAAATTCAAGATAACGCCTGTGTTTGTTGCCGTTTGATGTGCTTTCTAATTCAAGATAAGGGTTATCAAGGCTTTGTGAAAACATTTTGGCTCGGTACTGTTTTGCCTCATCCGAACTAATCGAGCCGCGCTTAATTAGTCGCCTCAGTTTTGCCTGCGTCATGTTGGATTGTTTGCGTGAGATTGTTCGGTGTTTTGCATTATCAGGAACAGCGCGAATCTCTGACACATCACAATATCCTGCCAAGCCACCTAGCCAGTTAGTTTCTTGAAGCTCTGCCAATCTGATTTCACTTCCGTGTATGCGAATGACGTTGCCTAATTTTACTGTGTAGTTAGGGAAACTTATTCCAATGTCAGTGGCATTAAGAGTAAACAGGGCTTTGTGGAGTTTTGTGTATATCTTATTTCGGATGAAATACACTGGCACTTCTTCATCAGGTATCACCATTAAGTCGAGATAATATTCCATTATTGTTTTTCTCCAAACACCCCGCCTCGAACCAAAACAGCCATAACAAAATGTTCTTCTTCCAATAAGTCCAACTTTTCTCCCTGAGAAAACCGGTCAAACAATGAGAAAAAGTCCTTTTTTTCTTTGGGTTGGCGATATGCTCTGCCAAGGTTGGTTACTGCGCCATAGGGGTCAATAGATATTGGTCTTTTATGGTTTATGAATTCAGGATACCATGTGTCAATAGTACGAATCGCGTTACCTATTTTTTGAGAATGCATTGCCGCAACGTGATTTACATCATATAGAATTTTGCTTTTCTTCTCTTTACTATTGTTTTTATCAAGCACCAACTCTTCACTAGGGTAAACATCTTGTGACTTGCCAACCTTTGCGAAAGCATTTATTTCTAATAACAAAAATTCATTTTCACCGGATAAGGTTTTTGCAATCAGTTCTGCAAGCTCGGTTACATCATTAGATTGGTCATCAAAGCTTTGTGTATTAAAATCAAGACTATTAAATACCCAGTTTTTTGAAATGTCGTTGTTTAAAACATTAATTTGCACTTCGACATTTTCGCTTCCTATCCTATTTCGCCAAAAGAAACGTCCATTTGCCAGGTTACTTGCATAACGGCGCGCTAGTTCTTTAAAGCCATGTTTAGTAATATATGCGATAACAGCTTCGGAATACATTTGATTAAAGCCTTCGTGGTTACAAGCAGATGGGGTTTCTACTCCACTTAATACTTTTAATGTAAAGTTTAGCTTTAATGTGTCTTGCTCAGGTGTTAGTGCACAGCTATCTACTGTTTGTAAATTTGCACTTTCTATTTTCGCATCTATCTTTCCTTCTTCTGATTTTTTAAGACGGTTTGATATTGTGCCCCGTACCGATTTTTCTTGTAACTTCAATGGTTCAGCCTGGTCGTTTCTCTTTTCCCAGGTTGTGCCATACATTAACCCATCAGAGGGAACTAATTTTTTTTCAAATGCTAAAACAGATGCTGGTATTTTACTCATAATTTACTTTCCTCATTGTTAATTAAATAGTTGTTTTGACAAAGATATAGATTGTCACCTTGATATTCCTGATAACGCCAAATCATTTCATCAATACTTTCAAAATGATAGGGCATTTTAAATTCACCCAATGTCACCATGCTTTCTGCAAAACGGTGCGGGGTGGTTTCATCACGGGCATTTTTCAACTGTCCTATTTCACTGATGCCTTGATAACCAATGGCGATAGGAACAATCCAGCCTTGTTCTTTTTTACTTGCTTTGCTTTTTGTTATTTTATGGTTTTCATCGACATGAATATCAGAGGTCGTGATTAGATAATCAAGCATGGCATCAATGGCATCTTTGCCCTCAAGCATTGACTGCTTCATTAGATCTTGTCGAGTAACCAGGCAAAAACCTGGCATTAGATATTTTGTAAGCTCTCTGGGGTTATGGTTATCAACTTCTTTATGCTGGCTTGGTTTGAAGCTCATAATATCTCCACTGGCAATTTTCATGGTATGGAGTTTGTTATCAATCAGTTGGGTGAATTTTTCATAATCAATCACCCCTATTT
The DNA here is from genome assembly GCA_022712755.1 of Gammaproteobacteria bacterium. Taxonomy (GTDB): domain Bacteria; phylum Pseudomonadota; class Gammaproteobacteria; order SZUA-229; family SZUA-229. The sequence continues at coordinate 2,929 of JAFLJY010000101.1, read as the reverse complement.
CACATTCTATTGCCAGCGTGATTTCCAGATCACAGCGCGCTTCTTCAATAAAAGAAGACCTTTTTCCTGATTTGTCTAGTGGGTTACTTGTTGCTTTAATTGAATGGACATAATCACCTTTGCCTTTGTAGGTTTGCAAATCCATATCCAGACAACTGACAATTAAGCCTTTAAATTTGACCTCACAAAATTCACTTGTTTTTAACTTTCGCTCAAGTGCATGCATAAAACCAAGCCATGCCGTCATTGCTGGAAAACCGACTGTATAAGGACTGGATAAAGCATTGGCATTATGAATTTTTATATTGGGAATGAGCAGTATATCTTTCATTGTAATAACTCCTGCTCTTCTTTAAGAATTTTCTTTATTTGCTCTATATCGTCATCCCCTAATAGTTTGTAATCTTTTGTGGTGTGTTTATAATGACCAATAAACCAGTTAGCAAAATAACTTTGTGCTTTATTCGAATAGTCTTGGCTCTGTTCTTTATCATCACGGATTTCAGCATATTGATTATCTAGCCAGATTTTTTGCCAAAGTGCCAAGCCGTCGTATGTTTCGCTATCAGACCAACCTGCATTAATCTCTCGAATATTTTCTACCAGCCTTTTAAGTTTAGTAATTGAGTTAAGAACAACACCATCACGCATATCTCTAATTTCTTTATTATTTTTGCGCCAACTTAAAACCTCGTGAAACTGCTTAAAATCTCTTTTAAATAGTCCTATCCACAAGCAATCATCAAAAAAATTATTTTTGGGTGGTTGTGTTTGGCGCTTTTCTAGAATTGGCGGCATTGATGACAACAGATAGCTAACTCCACCATTTTGATTATTTAAGGTGCTGATGTTTTGTGGCTTTGTTCCACCATAACCAACAGAAGTTAAATCGTATAATTCTATAATTTTGCCATTTATTTCCGCTGGTTTTGCTTTTTTCAGTTCTTCTCTTAATATTTTATTTTCTTCAGAAAAACGTAAATTATTAACACGTTGCTTTAACTTATAAATAATGCCAGAAGCATTAAGGATAGACAGTAAGTGGTAATCATCTTTTACAGGAATATAAACTTGCTTTAATTGTTCACTTGTCTGTTCTAAGTCAGAGTGCTTGATCTGCATGAAGCCACTTCTAATCTCTTCATAATTTGTATTCCTAGTCTCAAACTGCTTTTTAATGTCATCTGAGTTTTCCTCTAAATGCTGTATAACCGTTTTATTATCCTGCAATTCAACTCTTAAAAATTTTTCAACATCAAGCGCTGCCGCATTACCAAACACATCAAGCTCAACATCTATGTTTCCTGAACGTAACAAACCATCATTAGCCTTTTTAGCTTTAACTATAATACTGCTTGCTTTAGCATTAGGGTGTACAAATTTGGCAGGGTGAGAAGTAAGAGATAATTGTTTAGCGCGTGTAGAAGCATCTATTAGCCAGTTTTCAAGGGCATATTTTTCTTCAGCCTGCTGGCTAAATTTATATTGATCCTCCTCTGAAGCCCCAGATTTAACATTCTTTTTTAAATAATCCTGTTTCTTGTTATCTAAGAATTCAGTAATTGCTTTATCCAGCATAACTACTCCTATTTGAATTGATGTTAAAATAAGGTTGCGACTCGACCAAGATACCGCAACCCCACCTCTAATGACTGGTGCTCATACCAGGCGCACCATCCAATAAGTTTCAGCAGTGTTGTTAATTACGAAATAACAAATAACCTCAACTTGCTGGCTCATGATAATGAACAACCAGAACTAAGTCAACCATATAAATATGCATTTAAATACTAACACGCATATTTTTCTGCTATTATTTCAAAACTGCTGAAAAGCAGCTTAGAAAATATAAATATGTGTTTATATATTTACTGCCGCACAGGCAGCTATTCTTTTGTAAGCCCTAACTGCTCGCTATAAATGAATTCTTGGGTGGTTAGTGGCTTTCCAAATGTAGGTAAGTTTATTTCACCATAAATTAACGCTGTTTTTTTCAAGTCTAATTTGATTATTTTTGATTGCTCTTCTAATAATTCGGCATAATTCCGCTTAAACCATAAATTTTTTATTTCCTTTTTGCTCAGTGATTTAAATTCAATATTACTTTTAGCAACTTCAACGGTATTACCTCTATCCCCCTTTTCTAAAAAGACGCTTTCAACCGTTAGAAACACAGTTAAATCTTGGCTACTTTCTCGAAACCTCACATATTGCTGTGGCAGTCCTGTTAGCCACCAGTCACTGCCCAACCAGCCTTGCATGGATTCAGGCCCTTTTGATTCATAATTTGTTAATAATTGATGAATAACTTTGTGCTCTAGATCTGCAAGCTCTGAGGAGTTGGTTTTTTTTATCCTATTTGTGGCATCTAAGTTTTCTGATAACTCTTTTGTATTTACCAATTTATCCAGGTCATAGCTTGTTAAATCATCTTTATAATTTTGATAACCTGGCCATTTAAACGCAATTTTTTTACCACCCGTTTTTAATGCTCGGTAGTTGTACTTCATAATGGCAATATTGGGTTTTGTAATTTCTATATTTCTATGCCTTAGCACTCGACCTGCCAGTTGAATAAATGAACGATAGGAAGATGGCTCTATCACCGCCCAATCAAAATCATGGTCTCGCCCTACTTCCTCTACCGGTGTAGCAACCAATACAAAAATAATATTTTTAGCATTAGAGCCATTAATATGACTCCTTATAATGTCATCATTTAAAATATGATCGTCACTTTTATGCCGTTTCAATATTTTATCCAAGTATTTTTCCTGGCTATGGCGCATTAACAATACTTGTCTAGAGTGATAAGCCATTGCTTTAATCTCTGTATTTTCTGCTAAATTGTTATTTAATAAGTAGCGGGTAAAGTTTATACATGGATCTATATTCGCCATTCTCACTACGCCAATACTGATGGTTTTAC
>JAFLJY010000100.1 GCA_022712755.1 Gammaproteobacteria bacterium | reverse complement strand
CAACAAATTCTGGAAAGTGGCTTCCATACCGGCAGAACCGGGTGCAGATACCGGAATGGTGAGTTGATTTTTAGTCTGAAAAGCGTATTGCAGCATGGTTTTTACTTCATCCATCATGCCGACAAAAGCAGGATCAAGATGACCGATGCAAGGGCGCGCCATTGCACCTGTTACGCGCGGGTGTACGTCAGAAGGGCCTGGGCCCATTAAGGTGCGAACGGGTGGGTTGAATGAAGTGATACTCATGGTTAAGCCTTTTTAGGTATTAGTTGGTTTGGTGTATTTTGCCAGAAATTGCGGAATTCAACTACTTATTAGCATTGTGGTTATATTGAAGCATGTATGTGTTGGAAACAAAAAGCTTTTTCAGTCCGCGAAACACGCGAAAGACGCAAATAAAAACCTTCAGAATTTTGGTTTGTAGAGTTAGCGTAACCCACTATGAGCAAGTTTTTGCGTAGGGCGGGCACTGCCAGACATTGACTGTTTTTTTGTGTCCTTCGCGTGTTTTGCGGACTCAACGTTTTTAAATAAGCAACTCTAACCAATGTTTAACCGGTGTCGATGTGCCACTTTGTAAATGCAACTGGCAGCCAATGTTTGCAGTACCAATAATGTCCGGTTTGGTTTTATTGATATTGCTTAGTTTGTTGCTTAATAACTGCTGCGATAATTTCTTCTGGGTAATCGAATAAGTGCCGGCAGAGCCGCAGCATAAGTGCGAGTCATTGAAAGAGGTGAGGGTAAAACCACATTGTTCGAGGATGGGTTCGATCAGGTTTTTATGCTGTAATCCATGTTGCAAGGTGCATGGGGGGTGAAAGGCGATGGTTTTGTCCGTGATGGGACGGTTTCGGGCCAATTGTTTGAGTGCCTGTTGATCTGAATTGATAGTGCTGGCAATTATTTCTGCAGGTTCTTTGTATAGATCGCTGATTTTTTTAGCTTTGTCTGCGTAGTTTTTATCATTGGCCAGTAATTGCTGGTATTCCTTGATGGCGACACCGCATCCCGTGGCGGTCATGCAAATGGCTTCTACCGGATTTGTTTTGATGATGTTTAACCAGTTATTAATGTTGTTTTTGATTATGCTAATAGCTTCGTTTTCTGCATTTAAATGATGGCTGAGTGAGCCACAACAACTTGTTGATGCGGGTTCAATACATTCAATCGCCAGCTTATCAAACACAATTTTTGCAGCGGTATCAATTTGAGGTTGCAAGGATGGCTGTACGCAGCCAGCGATTAATAATATTTTTCTGCTGTGTGATTTTTTTTTATAGTGTAATTTTTCCGGTTTGTCCGGGATAGACTGTTTTAGTTTGGCGGGCAACACCGGTTTGAACAATTGACCGGTTTTAAGCAAAAGTGAAAAAGAAAACCGGCTGAGAAATAATTTTCTAAGTGAAAATTGCAGTAAGCGTTGGGCAGGGCTACGCGACACTTTTTGGTTAATAACGGTGCGTCCGATATCTAACAGTTGGCTGTAATTAACCCCGGAAGGACAGGTGGTTTCGCAGTTTCTGCAGGTCAGACAGCGGTCAAGATGAAGTTGTGTCTTTCTGCTGGGTGTTTTTCCTTCCAGGGTTTGTTTAATTAAATAGATGCGTCCGCGTGGTCCGTCTAATTCGTCACCAAGCAATTGATAGGTCGGGCAGGTGGCATTACAAAAGCCGCAATGTACACAGCTGCGCAGGATTTCATTGGCTTGTTTACCTTCTGGTGTGTGCAGGAAGTCGCTGATTATATTAGTTTGCATTCAGGTATCGTTCTATAAGCCGCTGTATAAACGCGTTGGGTTTAAAATGTTTTCAGGGTCGAATGCCTGTTTTAATCGTTTGTGTAGTTTAAATAAGCCGGGAGTTAAAGGTTGAAACAGGTTTTCACTGTTGCCATGTAGCGGGTAACGTGTTGCATGCCCATAGTGCTGAGCGGCGGTTGTGTGAAGTTCATTATGGCTTTGTATCCAGCGTAATGCACCATGCCATTCAATCAGTTGGGACTCGGTCTCAGCATAAAATTTGGTGGTACTTTGATGCGAGCAGCGCCATAGTTTAGTTGAGCTGGCTGGTGTCTGGAGGGTAAAAAAGTCATGTGTCTGATTTTTTATTTGCAGCCAGAAGTCGTTGCTTATTTCTTGTGAGTTGTAAAAATTATTTATCGTGTTAATTGACTGGGTGACAGCAGACTGGGTGCTGCTGAGTCGTAAATGTAGTGTGTTTATATAATAACAACTGGCGCTAATGGGTAAACCCTGATTAATCCATTGTTGTATGTGACTGATGGCATCCTTTAGTGTTATCTGTAGTTTTAGTGATACTTCTGCTTTGCTAACGGGTAAAACTTTTAGTGATATATCCAGTAAGATGCCGAGTGTGCCCTGTGCGCCAACCATTAATCGTGAAGCATCGTAACCGGCAACATTTTTCATCACCTGACCACCAAAGTGCAGCTTTTCTGCTTTGCCATTGATGATGGTGGTGCCAAGAACAAAGTCACGCGCTGCCCCGCAGGTTATGCGACGTGGGCCGGAAAGACCACAGGCAATAACCCCGCCAATGGTTGTTTTTGCATTGTGCTGCGGCGGCTCAAATGCGAGCATTTGATTGTTGGCTGCTAATTCTGCATCCAGTTCACTCAGCAGAGTGCCACTACGCACAGTGATGACCAGTTCACTGGGGTGGTATTCGAGAATGCCTTTGTGTTCAGCGGTACTAATATCTTGAGCATCAACCTGGTTGCCATAAAACGATTTCGAGCCTCCTGCAGTAATACGAAGTGGCGTTCTATCATCAAAAGCAGTTCTTACCTGCTCCTGCAAATGCTTACTAAAATCGTTTTTCATTTTATATTTGAGCGTCAAAAGCGTTCAAGTTCAGGAAAAGGCAGTTCGCCATGGTGCACATGCATGGCACCGAACTCAGCGCAGCGTTGTAGTGTGGGTATGTTCTTCCCCGGATTAAGTAATTGTTTTTCATCAAAGGCAGTTTTAATGTGATGGAACTGGGTAAGTTCTTCGTTGTTGAACTGGCCGCACATCTGGTTGATTTTTTCAATGCCTACACCATGCTCACCGGTAATAGTGCCGCCAACTTTCACGCAATAATCCAGTATTTTTCCACCCAGTTCTTCGGTGCGTTCCAGTTCGCCTTCATTATTAGCATCAAATAAAATTAACGGGTGCAAATTGCCGTCACCGGCATGAAACACATTGACCACGGTTTGTTTGTACTCGTCGGATAGTTCATTGATGCGTTTTAATACCCTGGCAATTTGACGGCGTGGAATGGTTCCGTCCATACAATAATAATCAGGCGATAAACGGCCAACTGCGGGGAAGGCAGCTTTGCGCCCTGCCCAGAATTGTGTGCGTTGAGCCTCATCTTTTGCAATTTGAATTTTCGTGGCACCGGATTGTTTTAGTATTTGTTC
>JAFLJY010000099.1 GCA_022712755.1 Gammaproteobacteria bacterium | reverse complement strand
GTTTTCTCCTCAGTAGTAATAGCAGTGGCTTACCTTCAGACCCCTCTCAAGATTTGTTCCACTTTCTTATTATAAGTTTTTTGATTTGGCCCGCGTACTACAAGTAAGCGGTGGTGCGATAGCATGGAAATTTATCACGTCGAATCTGCACAAATGGCAACACCTTGAAAGTCAATCTCTATCTCTGATTTAAGTGTATTGGTTACATAGCAAACGCGTTCTGCTGCTCGGATGAGAGAGTCAACATCGCCAGCATAGCAACCCAGATGACTGGTGATGCTGATTGTACGAAAGCGTGGGCCGTCATAAGTGCCAGTCACGTTTACCAAGAGATCATCAAGTTCGATCGATTTTTTTTTGGCACTGTAAGCGATGGCCAAAGTAAAACACGAAGCAACAGATGCAAGCAAAAGAGCCGTGGGCTCAGGCCCGAAATTCGTTCCGCCAACATGGTGGGGCTCATCGACAGTGATGACAAAATCACCTGCCGCTACTTCACAACATAAGCCGCCTCGCCATTTGCTTTCTACTGTTCGCTGAGCGCTCAATGGTCATGCTCATGTCTATGATCGTGTCCATGTGGGCGTTTGCAGAAATCGGTTACCATTTCATCAAGATCTTGTTTTGAGACAAGACCCCGGCCGACGACCAGCTTTTCAAGGGCAGCAAACCAACAGTCATAGTATCGGTAGGGCTCTGCTTCATCTCTGGTAGACTCACGTTCAGCAATAGTCTCAATCAGACTAGCCTGAAAATCCGACCAATCAAACACACCAAGATCAGCGAGAGCAGCGGCCATTCCAAACGCTCGGCTCTCCCATGGTTCTTTAAATACTAACTCGCCATTTAAGCGTGGTAGAGACGTTATGGAATCCGTGCCTAGGTTTTCAACGAGACTCATATTACTATCCTACTTTAACTACAGCAACACCAACCATGGCATCCCGCGTGATGATCGCGGCAAGTTCATCTTCTGAAAGTCCTTCGGTTCTCTTTGGACGGTTCGGAAGCACAAAATACCGGTTTTCAGCACTGGAATCCCATACCTGAATTTCCACTTCATCGGCCAAATCAAGCCCCATCTCGCCAAGCAATTTTCGCGGTTCGCGCACCACCCGAGAACGATAGGCGGGATCTTTGTACCAATCCGGTGGTAAGCCTAAAAGCGGCCACGGGTAGCAAGAGCAAAGTGTGCACACGACCACATTATGAACCGTTGCCGTATTCTCAACGACAACAATATGTTCACCTTGAGGGCCTTCGAAACCGAGCTCTTTGATTGCTTCCGTTCCGGATTCAATCAAGCGTTTGCGGAAATCGGGATCAACCCATGCTTTGGCAACAACTTTAGCACCGTTCATCGGGCCAACATCATTAACATAACGATTGATGAAACCATCAAGCATTTCCGGCTTTACAAGGCCACGCTCAACAAGTAGCGCCTCAAGAGCCTCAACGCGCAATTGCGGTGAAGGGTAGTCAGTAGGACGAGGATTCTCGGTCATAGGGCCTCCATATATGTTTCAAACAAATCAATAAATAGAGTCGCGGCTTCTGCCCCATCTCCCCAAAGTTCGGTAGATGTAAATTCGACTGTGTATACGTTCTGCGCATCTTCTCCGGTGAAGTGGGCAGTGCTGTCGGGAAGCACCGCAGCAGGTCGGATGGCCTTAACCACCCCGGCGTGGCCCCTAATATAAGCGGGCAGGCGGGTATGTCCTGATTTACGAAACGTTTTTGCCTTCACAGATTGGCCGACAGAAAATTTTGGCTTATCACTAATCTCTCGCAAAGATCCAGCCCCACCTCTTTCATATTGAGGTTTGCGGACTTCCACATCGGAGGGTTCTTCGACGTTCTCACCACGCATGCGACGTGCACGTGCTTCAACCGCGCCGGGCGCGAGAACGCCGCTATCGACGATAAGTTTCTCGGCACAGGCAAGCCAGCGGCCATAGTATCCATTACTGAGATAATCGAGAGGATGAAGCCGCTCTTGTCCGTGTCGAAAGGCATCTAGGTTAGTCCCAGAGATGCCCATTGATGCCAGCGATAACGCGAATGCCCGCCCATGCCACTCTTCGGCGAATACGGCTTCGTTGGGGTCAATTTCAACTGTTCCCCATCCTTGGGTTCCACCCATATCATGCAGTCCATCCATGACGTGTCCCTTTATCTTGTTATGGGCAAAGCCTATCATTAGGCAATGAGGATTGTCAACTATACGATATATAAATTTCATACACGAGTTGATATCGTTGTGCGATTTGACTCGACAAACAAACTATATCTTCGATATTTTAATGCTGAGTTATACGGAGTTTCTAAATTCATTTAGATATATTCAGGCGGATAAATGCTTAACAGTACAGATGTTCATGGTTGGTTTTTCTGATTAAAAACTTATGCAGGCCTATCGATTCCAGATAGTTAAAGGCTTGGCGCATTCATCGATTTCGCTGTTGAAAACAGTACTTGATGAAAGTCTTCATTCACCGTGAAACTAGCATTGACATAATATCGTATATGTTATATTACGTTTACTATTGTAAATAAAAATAATACAGTCCGTTGCGGTGATAAAGGTGTTAAGTATGCTCAAAAGCCCACTCCCGTCATTCTTGAACCTCCCAAAAAGACCACCCAAACCACGTAGTGCAAGGTTGACCCATGTTCTCGACAAGGGTTGCACTTTTATGACACTGCAACAAGCGTTAACGCAAGTTGTTGATTTCATCGATATTTGGAAATTTGGATGGGGAACATCTTATGTCGACCCTACTATTCATTCCAAAATAGCTGAATTGCGGGCAGCCGATATCAAGGTTTGTACGGGCGGAACACTGCTGGAGGTAGCCTGGATACAAAACCAAACAGAAGCCATGTTTCAATTTGCCCTACAAGCCGGTTTTGATTGTGTGGAGGTGTCTGATGGAGCAACCTCGAT
>JAFLJY010000098.1 GCA_022712755.1 Gammaproteobacteria bacterium | reverse complement strand
GGCAGGGTTAAGCCGCACAGCAAATTTGAGTGTGAGATATACGTACTGAGCAAAGATGAAGGTGGTCGTCACACGCCGTTTTTCAACAACTATCGTCCGCAGTTTTACTTCCGTACCACAGACGTAACAGGTGCCTGTGATCTGCCGGAAGGCACCGAAATGGTGATGCCGGGCGACAACGTAAAAATGACCGTCACCCTGATCAATCCGATTGCGATGGAAGAAGGTTTACGCTTTGCGATTCGTGAAGGTGGTCGTACCGTTGGTGCGGGCGTGGTTGCTAAAATCATTGAATGACAGGTCTATGTGCAGCGCCTATGAACATGCCTGTTTGTATGTCTATGGATTCGCGACTCAGTAGTAGCTGAGTCGTTATCAATATTTAAAGTTAAGAGAAAGTTATGGCTAATCAACACATAAGAATTCGATTGAAAGCGTTTGATCATCATCTGATTGATAAATCTGCGCATGAAATCGTTGAAACAGCAAAACGTACTGGTGCTCATGTAAAAGGGCCTATTCCTTTACCAACGAAAAAAGAACGTGTTACTATTCTAATTTCTCCGCATGTGAACAAGGATGCGCGAGATCAGTACGAGATTCGCACGCATAAGCGCATGCTTGATATAATCGATCCAACAGATAAAACTGTTGATGCTCTAATGAAACTGGATTTGTCTGCTGGTGTGGACGTACAGATCAAGTTGAACTAAAGCAGTAACACAAGTGATATATAAAAGCATTATATTAAAATTAATTTACTATAATGCTTTCGCTTAGGCGAAAAAGTGTTTATAATACACGGCTTTGCTGCCTGGCTAATAGCTAGAAGATCGAATTTGAATAGAGCTTTAAATTCGGACTAACTTACCTGTTATTAAAAGTTACGGCGTAAAGTACCTGATTATCGTAAGTCCCTGGTTATTCTAGATCTGACTATCTAAAGCATATTTAGATAGACGTGTTTAGTAAAAGCGCGGGATACTGCGAAAACTGCAATCTAACAATGATTGTTTATAATTATTGCTCGTTAAGAGTTCGGTATAACTATAATATATTAATCCTGGTTACGGCTACCAAATATCGGTGCTTGTAATTAGACGACTGGTATTGTCTTAATATTTCCTCGGGAATCTTATTGGCGGCTGGTTTTTTTGCTGGTTTTATATTGGCAGGTTTTGTGTAGAAGGCATAAATATGACTATTGGTGTTGTTGGTAGAAAAGCAGGTATGACGCGGGTATTCACTGAGGAAGGCGATTCAATTCCTGTTAGTGTTATCGAGGTTTCGTCTAACCGTATTACCCAGATTAAAACTGAAGAGAGCGATGGTTATCAGGCAATACAGGTAACAACAGGTGCTAAAAAAGCATCACGCGTAAATAAACCGATGGCGGGTCATTATGCCAAAGCTGGTGTAGAAGCGGGTCGTGGTTTGTGGGAATTTCGTGTAGAAGGTGATGAGCCGTCAGATTTGGCCGAAAAATTTATTGTGGGCGGTGAAGTTCCCATCGACATGTTTGAAGCAGGTCAAAAGATTGATGTCACTGGCACGACCATTGGTAAGGGCTTTCAGGGTGGTATTAAACGCCACAATTTTACCATGCAGGATGCAACACATGGCAACTCGATTTCGCATCGTTCAAACGGATCAATCGGCATGTGTCAGACACCAGGTCGTGTAATCAAGGGTAAAAAAATGTCAGGCCACATGGGTAACGTGCAGCGCACAATTCAGTCGCTGGAGTTGGTTCGTGTTGATGCTGAGCGCGGTCTTTTGCTGGTTAAGGGTTCTATACCAGGCTCTAAGGGCGGTAATATTATTGTCAAGCCGGCTGTCAAAACTAAGCAAGTTGCTAAGTAACCCAAAAAGCTATTTGTCTGCATTAGTATAAGTTTTTAAAGATTAACCATAAAGATTACCCATAAAAATTATAACCGCTGAGATTAACAGAGTAGAGATTAGCAATGAATCTGCAATTACATAATAGTAAAGAAACAATCGCCGTGTCTGATGCAGTGTTTGGTCTTGAGTACAAAGAAAGCTTGATTCATCAGCTAGTGACTGCTTACATGGCAGGCGGACGTGCTGGCACAGTTGCGCAAAAAAACCGTTCCGCAGTAAGAGGTGGTGGTGCCAAACCATGGAATCAAAAAGGCACTGGTCGTGCACGTGCTGGTACTAGTCGTAGTCCATTGTGGCGAAGTGGCGGTACAACTTTTGCAGCGCAACCACGTGATTACACGCAAAAATTGAATAAAAAAATGTATAGAGCAGGTGTGCGCTCTATCTTATCTGAGTTAAATCGTCAGCAACGTTTGATTGTTGTTGAAGATATTACCGTTGATGCGCCCAAGACAAAACAGATGGTTGCTAAACTGGCTGATTTAGGTGTTGCTGGTTCTGGTAGGTGCGGGCCTTTAATTGTTACCGAAACAGGTGATGAAAAATTATATCTATCTGCACGTAATTTACCACATGTAGAAGTGTGCGATGTTGCTGCTATGAATCCAGTGAATTTAATTCGTTCTGAGTATGTTGTGGTTACTGTTGGCGCAATTCGTGCCATTGAAGGCAGTCTTGGTCATTCAGATGATAATCAGGATGGGGAGAGTAAATAATGAATCAGGAACGTATGCATCAGATTTTAGTGTCACCACATGTATCAGAAAAAGGCTCTTTGTTAGCAGACGAGCAAAATCAGCACGTTTTTAAAGTGCTGTCTACGGCAACAAAGTCAGAAGTAAAACATGCAGTTGAAAATATGTTTAAAGTAAAAGTTGAAAAAGTGCGCATTTTAAATGTTAAAGGTAAAGCCAAACGTTTTGGTGGTCGTATGGGTAAGCGCTCAGACATGCGCAAGGCCTACGTTACTTTAATGGCTGATAATGATATTGATTTTTCTGGTGCGAGCTAAGTAACATTTATTCTAAGTAACACTAGAATAAAAGCACAAGTATCGTAATAACAAGTAAGTCGAAAATAAGCGCGAAAATAAGTAGCAAGAATAAGCACAAAAGATAAGTGGATTCTCATGGCAATTGTAAAAACTAAACCAACATCACCTGGACGTCGATTTGTCGTCAAGGTTGTTAATAAAGAATTGCATAAAGGTGCGCCAATACGTTCCCTGACTGAAAGCAAGTCCAGGTCTGGCGGACGTAATAATGCGGGTCGTATCAGTGTTCGCCACATTGGTGGTGGTCATAAGCAGCGCTACCGTATCATTGATTTTAAGCGTAATAAGGATGGTATACCTGCGCGCGTAGAGCGAATTGAATATGATCCAAACCGTACTGCAAATATTGCATTACTGGTATATAAAGATGGTGTAAAAACTTACATTATTGCACCAAAAGGTGTTAAAGCAGGCGATGTGCTGCAATCTGGATCTGATGCGCCGATACGTGCAGGAAATACATTGCCTATTGCGAATATTCCAGTTGGTTCGCAAATTCATTGTATTGAGATGAAGCCAGGTAAGGGCGCACAGATAGCGCGTAGTGCGGGTACAACAGCGCAATTACTGGCTCGTGAAGGTATGTATGCAACCTTACGCTTACGCTCTGGTGAAATGCGCAAAATACATACTGATTGCCGTGCTACGATTGGCGAGGTCGGTAACTCAGAGCATTCTTTGCGTTCGTTGGGCAAAGCAGGTGCGACACGTTGGCGCGGTGTTCGTCCAACAGTTCGTGGTGTCGTGATGAATCCAGTTGATCACCCGCATGGTGGTGGTGAAGGCCGCACATCCGGCGGTCGTCATCCTGTTTCACCATGGGGTATGCCGACCAAAGGTTACAGAACACGTAGTAATAAACGTACTGACAACATGATCTTACGTCGCCGAAATAAGTAAAGCGTCATAGATAAAACCAGACTAATAAGCGTAAATAGATAGCATTCATTGCTGATAATTCAGCCAGAAATGCAAAACAATTGCTGAGGAAAATTAAGTGCCACGTTCATTAAAAAAAGGTCCATTTATTGATCATCATTTGATCGCTAAAGTGAACAAAGCGGTTGAGACTAAAGATCGCAAACCAATTAAAACCTGGTCACGTCGCTCTACAGTTTTTCCTGAAATGGTCGGTTTAACAATTGCAGTGCATAACGGCAGGCAACATGTACCTGTATTGGTTAACGAAAACATGGTTGGTCATAAGTTGGGTGAGTTTGCTTTAACTCGTACTTATAGAGGCCATACTGCAAATAAGAAAGCTAAATAATGTTTGTTAATAAAACAAGGGTGTCATTGTGGAAGTAATTGCAAAACATAGATACGCACGAATTTCTCCTCAGAAATGTCGTTTGATTGCTGATCAAATTCGTGGTTTACCAGTTGATAAAGCATTAGATGCATTAACTTTTGGTGTGACCAAATCGTCGGACTTGATGAAAAAAGTACTTGAATCTGCCATTGCTAATGCAGAGCATAACGAAGGTGCTGACATCGATGAGCTTCATGTGGCCAAAGTTTTTGTTGATGAAGGGCCTACAATGAAGCGCATACAGCCACGTGCAAAAGGTCGAGCAAATAGAATTTTAAAACGTACAAGCCACATAACGGTTTGTGTGTCTGATCGTTAATTGCAACGATACATAAAATGATATACAAGATACATAATGATTAAAACGTCAGCGTCAGCATCAGCAGCGACCAATAAGAGAACTTAATAATGGGTCAAAAAGTACATCCAGTAGGTATGCGTTTAGGTATTTCAACAGATTGGAATGCGAGATGGTATGCATCAAAAAAAGATTTCCCCAATCTTCTGAATGCAGATATACAGGTGCGAGAGTATCTACATAAGAAACTTGCAAATGCCAACGTCAGTCGCATACAAATTGAGCGACCCACTGGTTCGGCAAATATCACTATACACACAGCTCGCCCTGGTGTGGTAATTGGTAAAAAAGGCGCAGATATAGAAGTGCTCCGTAGGGAAGTTGCAAAGATTATTGGTTTGCATATCAACAGTGTAAAAGTAAACATTGAAGAAATACGTAAACCTGAGCTTGATGCAAAATTAGTTGCTGAAAGTATTGCGCAACAACTGGAACGTCGTGTTATGTTCAGACGCGCCATGAAACGGGCAATTCAAAATACCATGCGCATGGGGGCGCAGGGCATAAAAATTAAAATTGGTGGACGCTTAAATGGTGCTGAAATTGCACGTAGTGAAATGTATCACGAAGGTCGTGTGCCTTTGCATACCTTACGTGCAGATATAGATTATGGTACCTTCGAAGCTTTAACAACCTACGGAATTTTAGGAATTAAGGTCTGGATTTATAAAGGCGAAGTTTTCGATCTTTATAAAGATAAAGATAAAGAGACAAAAGACACGACCCAGAAAATGAACCAGCAAGCGCCGAGTAAATCAGCCAGGTCAGGCGCAGCTGCTAAGTAAATACTCACCAGACAGCCAACGTCATAATTAGACGCCGTTATTAGACGACGTTATTAGAGGATTATAAAGTGTTACAACCTAAGCGCACAAAATTTCGCAAAATGTTTAAAGGCAAGAACCGCGGTCTTGCTCAGTCTGGTAATAAAGTCAGTTTTGGTGAGTATGGTTTAAAAGCCACAGAACGAGGTCGTGTATCTGCCCGTCAAATCGAGGCAGCACGTCGTGCAATGACTCGAAAAGTAAAACGTAACGGTAAAATCTGGATTCGTATATTTCCTGATGTGCCTATTTCGAGTAAACCACTTGAAGTACGTATGGGTAAGGGAAAGGGCAATGTAGATTACTGGTGCTCTAAAGTGCAGCCCGGCACTGTGTTATACGAAATGGAAGGTGTATCTGAGGAGCTGGCACGTGAAGCTTTCCGTCTGGCGGCAAATAAATTGCCAATTAAAACAACTTTTGTAATACGTGCGGTGATGTAATGGCTTCTGCTCAAGAATATAGAAACATGTCTGAAAAAGAATTAAATGTTGAACTGATAAACTTACGACGTGAACAGTTTAACTTACGTATGCAAATGGGTTCAGGAAATACACCTAAAATTCACCGTTTTAGCATTGTACGACATGACATAGCACGTATAAAAACCGTCTTGACTGAAAAGTTAACAGAAATTAGTAGTGCTCAATCGACCAATAAAAATAGGCAAGCACAAAAAGGTAATTCATAATGACCAGCGTAGATACAACAGTCGATACTAGCAGTAATAGTACTGCAACAAGCAAACGAACACTACAAGGTGTGGTAACCAGCAGTGCTGGCGACAAGTCTGCAACAATTATGATTGAACGTCGTATTAAGCACCCTATTTATGGAAAGTTTATTAAACGTTCTACCAAAATTCGACTTCACGATGAATCTAACGAGTGTAATGAAGGTGATACTATTTTAATCGAAGAGTGTCGTCCGATGTCCAGGACCAAGTCATGGAAGCTTGTGAAGATTGTAGAAAAAGCTCCTGAGCTTTAATGCTGTTACCAAAATCGCTGTTACAAAAATAGAGAAGCTTTAATAATTAAAAGCGCCCAGGAATACAACCATGATTCAAATGCAAACAATTTTAAACTCTGCTGATAACAGTGGTGCACGCAGTATGATGTGCATCAAAGTTTTAGGCGGTTCACATCGTCGTTATGCTCATGTTGGTGATGTAATTAAAGTGAGTATTAAGGATGCGATACCTCGCGGTAAAGTAAAAAAAGGTGAGGTTTATAATGCAGTAGTGGTGCGCACTAAAAAAGGTGTACGACGCTCTGATGGGTCAACAATTCGCTTTGATAGTAATGCGGCTGTTATATTAAATGCTAATCTGCAACCTGTAGGCACACGTATTTTTGGACCGGTAACTCGTGAATTACGTAATGAAAAGTTCATGAAAATTGTCTCACTTGCACCAGAAGTACTTTGATCACGGCATTGTGGTTATAGCTAACAGGCAATCATAAGTTCCAGATATTCATGATTGATGATAACGGGAAAGAAGAGTATGAAACGTATTAAAAAAGGTGATCAAGTTATTGTTATTGCCGGAAAAGACAAAGGTCGTCAAGGTACAGTTTTAAAGGTAGATGATGATAGTGTTCTTGTTGAAGCGATAAATATGGCTAAAAAGCACACTAAAGCAAATCCTATGGCAGGTGTAGAAGGTGGCATCGTTGATAAGGCAATGCCAATAAATATATCTAATGTAATGCTGTTTAATTCCATGACCAATAAAGGCGATCGTATAGGTTTTAAAACGCTTGAAGATGGTCGTAAAGTTCGTTACTTCAAATCTAATGGTGAGGTTGTAGACGTTTAATTTTAGACGTTTAAGGTAAATAATAATGTCAAGATTACAAAAATTTTATCGTGATACAGTAGTTAAGAATCTGATGGCTACTGGCGCTTACAAAAACGTAATGGACGTGCCACGTATTACAAAAATAACAATAAACATGGGTTTAGGTGAAGCTATTGGTGACAAAAAAGTATTAGAAAATGCTTTGTCGGATATGGAAAAAATTGCTGGTCAGAAACCAGTAACTACCCTGGCGCGTAAATCGGTAGCATCGTTTAAAGTACGTGATGGTTACCCAATCGGTTGCAAAGTGACATTACGCAGTGAAAGAATGTATGAATTTCTGGATCGTCTGATCAGTATTTCGGTTCCTCGAATTCGAGATTTCCGCGGTTTAAATCCAAAATCATTCGATGGTCGTGGTAACTACAACATGGGCATTAAAGAACAGATTATTTTTCCAGAAATCGAATACGAAAAAATCGACAAAATTCGTGGAATGGATATTTGCATAACCACAACGGCAGTAGATAACGAAAGTGGTCTGGCGCTATTAAAAGAATTTAATTTTCCTTTTAAAGGAATAACCAAGCAAGGTGAAGCTAAGCAGGGTAGTAAATAACATGGCAAAAAAATCTATGATTGCTCGTGAGCATAAACGTACTCGCCTGGTTGCACAATATGCAGAGAAGCGTGCAACGTTTAAAGCTGTACTGATTGATCAAAATGCAAGTTTTGATGAAAAAATGGAAGCGCAGCGTCAGTTGCAAACACTGCCAAGAGATTCCAGTCGTGCACGCGGTAGAAATCGTTGCCGTATAACCGGACGCCCTCATGGTGTATTCCGTAAGTTTGGTTTATGTAGAAATAAATTACGTGAAGCTGCTATGCGTGGCGACATTCCTGGTCTTGTTAAGGCTAGTTGGTAGAGGTAATTCATTATGATGACAGATCCTATAGCAGATATGCTAACCCGTGTTCGTAATGCGCAAGCAGCATCAAAAGTTGATGTAACGATGCCATCGTCTAAGTTAAAACTTTCGATCGCAAAAGTATTATTGGATGAAGGATATATAGCAGCTTATGCAAGCGATAATGCAACTAAACCAACATTAACTGTTACCTTAAAATATTATCAAGGTCGCCCGGTTATTGATGAGTTAAAACGTGTAAGTCGTCCTGGTTTGCGTATCTACAAAAATAAAAATGAATTACCAAAAATCCTGAATGGTTTAGGTATTGCTATAGTCTCTACATCTGCGGGTGTGATGACAGACCGCCAGGCACGCGATTCAGGACGTGGCGGTGAAATCATCTGTACCGTCTCGTGAATTTAATTACTAATTACTAATTACGAATGAACAGCAAGCATCCCGTACTTCGTAATTATTACAAACTATAGAGAAAAACAATGTCTCGTATTGCTAAAAAACCTGTCGAACTGATACCTGGTGTTGAAATTAATATCAGTGGTCAGTCTATTACTGCAAAAGGTAAACAAGGAACTTTATCACTAGATCTGCATGAAACAGTTAGTGTTAAACAAGAAGATGGTGTGCTTACTTTTGCACCGAATAATGAATCAAAAGGCGCCATGGCAATGGCTGGAACAATGCGTTCTCTAGTCAATAATATGGTAATTGGTGTTACTGAAGGTTATAGCAAACAGTTACAGTTAGTTGGCGTGGGTTACAGAGCACAAATGCAGGGTAATGTACTGGATCTGTCCTTAGGTTTTTCTCACCCGGTTAAATACACAATACCAGAAGGTATTACTATTGAAACGCCTAGTCAGACAGAAATCAACGTAAAGGGCGCTGACAAACAAAGCGTTGGTCAGGTCTGTGCTGAGATTAGAGCGTATCGTCCACCAGAGCCATATAAAGGTAAAGGTGTAAGATATTCAGATGAGCGTGTAATACGCAAAGAAGCCAAGAAAAAATAATTACTAATTACTAATTACTAATTACTAATTTCAAATTACGAATTACGAATTACGAATTACGAATTACGAACAGAAAACATGAGTTTGTAATTAGTAATTACAAGGGTAAGTACAATGATATCTAAAAAAGTAAATAGAATGCGACGTGCAAAAAGAACGCGTGCAAAAATAAGAGAACTGGGTGCGCACCGTTTGACTATTCATCGTACTCCACGTCACATTTATGCGCAGGTGATAACACCTGATGGTAGTAAAGTTATTGCTAGCGCTTCAACCGTACAAAAAGATATTACGGGTGAAGCAAAGTATACAGGTAATACTGAAGCTGCATCATTAGTTGGTAAAGCAATTGCTGAAAAATCAAAGTCTGCAGGTGTAATAACTGTAGCGTTTGATCGCTCAGGTTTCCGTTATCATGGCCGAGTAAAAGCTTTAGCTGAAGCGGCGCGTGAAAGTGGACTAGAATTTTGATCCAGGTTTTTGATCGTAATGTTTGCCTGTAAATTAAGTAAAACAATTGTATAAAGATCTATACAAGTATAAAAATTCACAGATCAAGCATTAAAGATTAAACATAAGTTTACAAACATAGGGTTTAGGCATGGCACAAGCAGATAATTCAGCAAATAAAGATGATTTCATTGAAAAATTAGTTGCTGTTAATCGTGTAGCAAAAGTAGTTAAAGGTGGTCGTCAATTTGGTTTTACGGCACTGACTGTGGTTGGTGATGGTAATGGCACCATTGGTTTTGGTTACGGTAAAGCCAAGGAAGTACCGCTGGCTATCCAAAAAGCAATGGACAAAGCGCGCAAGAACATGAAAGCAGTTCCATTAAAAGGTGATACGTTACAACACCCTATTACTGGCATACATGGTGCTGCTAACGTGTATATGCAGCCTGCTTCTGATGGTACCGGCATTATTGCTGGCGGCGCTATGCGAGCTGTATTCGAGGCGGTAGGCGTGAAAAATGTGCTGGCTAAAATTAATGGCACACGTAATCCGGTGAATGTAGTGCGTGCCACAATTAATGGTCTCTCATCTATGTCATCACCCGACTATGTTGCTGCTAAACGTGGCAAGAAGATTGAAGAGATACTAGGCTAAATGACTCGACTAATTGGCTCGATTATTTGACTTAATGAATAGCAATAATTAATAACAAAGGTTTAATAGCTTTAGGTATATAGGCTCATGGCTAACAAAGAATTAAAAATTACACTTACAAAAAGCACTATCGGTCGATTGAAGTCACATAAGGCTTGTGCTCGTGGATTAGGCTTATTACGTACACATCACTGCGTTACAGTTCAGGATACGCCTGAAAATCGTGGCATGATTAATAAGATTTATTACATGGTTAATGTTGAGGAAACCCCATGAGTATTGATAACATAAATACTACAGGCGTGAATACCAATGACTCTGAAAATATTCCAATGCAATTAAATACACTTCAACCGGCACCAGGAGCTAAGAAAAACGCTAAACGCGTAGGTCGTGGCATCGGTTCTGGTACGGGCAAGACCTGCGGTCGCGGCCACAAAGGTCAAAAATCACGTTCAGGTGGTTTTACTAAGGTTGGTTTTGAAGGTGGTCAAATGCCTTTACAACGTCGACTGCCTAAAGTAGGTTTCAATTCACGCTCATTTAAATTAAGTGCCGAAGTCCGTTTGGGTGAGCTGACAAAGATATCTGCTGATATTATAGATCTGGACGCATTGATTAAAGCAAATATAGTTCCAGCAATAACACAAAAGGCAAAAGTTATTGCTTCTGGTGAGATTACAAAAGCCGTGCAGCTAAAAGGAATTAAAGTTACTCCTGGCGCGCGTAAGGCTATTGAAGCTGCTGGTGGAAAAATTGAAGGTGCTGCATAACAACTGCCACGTAGAGATCGCAGAGTTGAGTGAAACAGCTTCGCAAACAACCGATAATGAATATTAATAGTAATAAAATAATAATAACTGCTTAATGGCAATAATTTGATGGCAAGCGCGGGCAAATTTTCTGAATTAAAACAGCGCATCTTATTTGTTATAGGTGCTTTAATTATCTTTAGAATAGGGACGTTTATCCCTGTTCCAGGTATTGATCCTACAGTGCTGTCAACACTGTTCGATCAACAAAAAGGCACTATTCTCGGGGTGTTTAATATGTTTTCCGGTGGTGCATTGGGAAGGATGTCTCTGTTTGCACTGGGTATTATGCCTTACATTTCGGCATCAATCATCATGCAGCTACTAGCTGTAACTGTGCCTAAACTGGAACAGATAAAGAAAGAAGGAGAGCCAGGTCGACGTAAAATAGCGATGTATACACGCTACTTTACTCTCGTACTAGCTACATTTCAGGCAATTGGTATTTCATTGGCATTACAGGGGCAGTCTATTGGGGCTGCATCACTGGTGATGAATCCCGGCATAGGCTTTATTTTTACAGCAACCGTTACACTGGTAACGGGTACCATGTTTTTGATGTGGTTAGGTGAGCAGGTTACTGAACGTGGTATAGGAAATGGCATATCTATAATCATCTTCGCTGGTATTGTCGCAGGTTTGCCGTCTGCAGTTGGTGGTACTTTAGAGCTAGTTAGAACAGGTGAATTGCATACATTATCTATCCTGGTGTTATTCGTAGGAGCACTCGCAGTAACGGCATTTGTTGTTTTCATAGAAAGAGGGCAGCGCCGAATTACGGTAAATTACGCGAAGAAGCAACAAGGTCGTCGCTTATACCAGGCACAGAGTAGTCATTTGCCATTAAAGTTAAATATGGCTGGTGTTATTCCGCCTATTTTTGCTTCTAGTATCATCCTGTTCCCAGCCACTATGGCTAGTTGGACCGGACAAACTGAAGGTATGGAATGGTTGTCTGATATCGCAGCTAAGATATCACCAGGGCAGCCGATTTATATAATGTTATTTGCTATTGCGATTATATTTTTCTGCTTCTTTTACACTGCATTGCAGTTTAATGCTCGTGATACAGCAGACAATCTGAAAAAAAGCGGTGCATTTGTTCCTGGCATAAGACCTGGCGAACAAACTGCAAAGTATATTGATAAGGTAATGACACGATTAACATTTGTCGGTGCGATGTATATAACCGCCGTCTGTTTATTACCAGAGTTTTTGATTTTGTACTGGAACGTTCCGTTCTATTTTGGCGGTACATCTTTACTAATTATTGTAGTAGTAGTGATGGATTTTATGGCGCAGATACAGTCGCATTTAATGTCACACCAGTACGAAGGTATTATGAAAAAAGCCAATCTGGATGGTTATAAAAAATAACAATAGACAGAAATAGTTAACGAAAGACCTGTTTAGTTAGAAGATATATATTTAGAATTATAAAGTAGACTTTAATTAGTCACTCTTGTAGATAGAAGCGAGATTAAGAACATGAAAGTACGTGCATCTGTAAAAAAAATGTGTCGCAACTGTAAAATTGTTAAACGTAGCGGTGTGGTGCGTGTGATCTGTACTGATCCTCGGCATAAACAACGCCAGGGCTGATAACACATTGCTGATAAAACAAACATTCAGCACTCAAGTTAGACCTAATCCTTATATAGGAATAGAGTTTTAATTCCCTATTGATTTAGGCTCATATTATTAGTAAAATTGCGCGCTTTGTCGCGATAAGACGGAAACCCCCAGTAATCGCAAACAATAGCGGAAACAATCATGGCTCGTATTGCAGGTATAAATATTCCACCAAACAAACACACCGTAATTGGCTTAAGGCACATATACGGCGTTGGACTAACTCGTGCTCAACAAATTTGTGCAGCGACTGGTATCGCTGAGGCCACAAAAATTAGAGAGCTTTCAGAAGAACAACTGGAGTCATTACGTACTGAGGTTGGCAAGTATTCTGTTGAAGGCGATTTACGTCGTGAAGTCTCAATGAGTATCAAACGTCTGATGGACCTAGGTTGTTACCGTGGTATCCGTCACCGTCGTGGTTTGCCGCTACGCGGTCAACGCACAAAAACAAATGCACGTACACGTAAAGGTCCACGTCGACCCATTACAAGATAAATACGGCAAGATAATAGCGGCAAGATAAAAACATCACGCTGATCCAAACACGAATTCAGCACACACAAATATCGCAGATCGGACACACAGAGTATTAACATGGCTAAGCCTGAAGCAAAGAAAAAAATAAAACGCACCGTGGTTGATGGTGTTGCACACGTTTTTGCAACATTTAATAATACCATTATTACCATTACAGACCGCCAGGGTAACACACTGGCATGGGCCACTTCAGGTGGCTCCGGTTTTCGAGGCTCACGTAAAAGTACACCTTTTGCAGCACAAATAGCAGCAGAGCGTGCCGGCACACGTGCAAAAGATTATGGCATGAAAAGTCTTGAAGTTATGGTTCGAGGTCCTGGCCCCGGTCGTGATTCAGCTATTCGTTCATTGAATAATCTTGGCTTTAAAATAACTAATATTCAGGATGTAACCCCAATCCCACATAACGGCTGTCGTCCTCCTAAACGACGTCGTGTGTAGTCGATAAGATCTGAGAAAAACCTATGGCTAAATATACAGGACCAAAATGTAAACTCAGTCGCCGTGAAGGTGTAGATTTAGAGCTTAAATCTGCATTACGGCCACTTGATAGTAAGTGCAAACTAGACCAGATTCCAGGTCAACATGGCGCACGTCGTACTCGGTTGTCCGATTACGCACTGCAGTTACGTGAAAAACAAAAAGTACGCCGTATTTATGGCGTACTCGAAAAACAATTCCGTAACTATTACAAAGAAGCCGCACGTCTTAAAGGATCAACTGGCGAAAACTTGCTACAGTTATTAGAACGTCGTCTGGACAATGTTGTCTACCGCTCAGGCTTTGGTTCAACACGTGCCGAGGCAAGACAAATGGTTAATCATAAGTCCATTATGGTTAATAATGTCGTTGTTAACATCCCTTCTTATCAAGTGAAAGCTAACGACGTTATTACTATTCGTGAAAAAGCAAAAAAACAAACACGTATTGCCGATGCAATGAATATGGCAAAAGCAAATGGAATTGTAGACTGGATTTCTCTGGATGATTCAAAACTCGAAGCTGTGTATAAAAACATCCCTGAACGTGCTGACTTATCAGCAGACATTAACGAACAGTTAATTGTCGAACTTTATTCTAAGTAGAGGAGCCGATAAACCATGTCAGCGACTGATGAACTTCTTACCCCACGTAGCATTAATGTACAGTCTTACAGCGATACTCATGCAAAAGTTGCATTAGAACCACTTGAACGTGGTTTTGGTCATACGCTAGGTAATGCCTTACGTAGAATCTTATTGTCTTCAATAGAAGGCAGTGCCATCGTTGAAGCGCAGATTGAAGGCGTGGTACATGAGTACAGCACCATTGAAGGTGTACAGGAAGATGTACTTGAGATTCTGTTAAACCTTAAAGGTGTGGCTTTAATTATGCACACCAATGATGAACAGACCATCACTATCGCAAAATCAGGTGCTGGCGTTGTCACTGCTAGTGATATTGAAACGGGTCATGACATTGAAATAGTTAACCCTGAGCATGTAATTGCGAATGTAAACAGTGATGGAAAATTAAACATCACCCTTAAAGTTGTTAAAGGAAGAGGCTACCAGCCTTCAAATGCACGAAACATAGATGCCGACACAGCTACTATTGGTACACTACAGCTGGATGCATCATTCAGTCCTATTCGTCGTGTTTCATACAATGTTGAAAATGCACGTGTCGCACAAAGTACAAATCTGGATAAATTAATCATCGATTTGCAGACCAATGGTACCGTAGATCCTGAAGAAGCGATTCGTACAGCCGCTACCATCTTGCAGGCGCAACTTTCATCCTTTGTTAACCTGCAAAGCATAGAAGATGTCGTTGCAGAAGATGAAGAGGCTGATATAGATCCAATTTTACTTCGTCCTGTTGATGAACTTGAATTAACAGTGCGTTCTGCTAACTGTTTGAAAGCAGAAAATATATACTATATTGGTGATCTGATTCAACGCACCGAAGTTGAGTTATTACGAACACCTAACTTGGGTAAAAAATCTTTAACTGAAATTAAAGACGTGCTTGCATCACATGGGTTGTCATTGGGTATTCAGTTAGAAAATTGGCCACCCGCTTCAATTCGCGAAAAAGAAGAAGCAAGCAGCGCTTTAATATAATAAAGCGAATAAAACAGTAAATTTAAAACAGCCATGTGAGTGGCACTTGTATTGTTTATACATTACAAAAAATAACTACTCAGCATGTAGTTGAAACAAAGGGTAACTGCTCAGATACCCAGGAAAAGCGTCAGATCAAGGCGAAAATGTGAATTCACAAATGTGAATAATCCGTTTTTGATCAATTTTTGTTTAATGCAAAGATGGCAGTTTTCCTGGAGTTAGCTGAGTAGTTATTACAAAATTACAGATAAAGGTTAACAATCATGCGTCACAAACAATCTGGCCGCAAACTAAATCGAAATAGCAGTCACCGTAAAGCGATGTTTAGTAATATGGCTAACTCACTATTCGATTATGAGATAATTAAAACAACACTGCCTAAAGCAAAAGAATTACGACGTGTTGCTGAGCCATTAATTACATTGGCCAAGAGTGATTCAGTTTCAAACCGTCGTTCAGCTTTTTCTAAATTACGAGATAAGGAAATGGTTGGCAAACTATTTAACGAATTAGCGCCACGTTATAAAGACCGTCCAGGCGGATATACCCGCATTTTAAAATGTGGTTTTCGCTCAGGCGACGCTGCACCAATGGCATACATCGAATTAGTTGATCGTCCAGTAGAAGCTATTGCAGAAGATGCTGAGTAATTCGTATCAACAAGTTATAAAGAACCAGCGTAAGTGCTGGTTTTTTTTCGTCTATGATAATCCTGCGCCGCCTGCCGTGGTCTGTTAACGACACTTTATAGCGGACAGTCACAAACGTTTTAATTTTTCCGCAAATGCACGCGACTAAACGCAAATAAAAACTTTTTCATGTAGGTTGGGGTGAGGTACGAACCCCAACAAATAACCACACCCAACCCGTTGGGGTTCGTACCTCCCCCCAACCTACAGGCTACGGTATAAAAATTTAAAAGGTTTTTATCT
>JAFLJY010000097.1 GCA_022712755.1 Gammaproteobacteria bacterium | reverse complement strand
TTACTGCTACCTCATTACCCAGTATCACCCTAAGCGTGTTGTTGTCGGTGCGATATGAGACCGCGATGGTTGACCAGTTCTGCCAGCCAACAGGGTAATTAATGCCGTGAGAGGGAGCCGGTGTTTTATCTGCCGCATGAGCATCAATGGTTATGGTCGTCAGCATGATTGCCAGCAGCTGGAATTTTTTTATCATAATTATTGACCTTTGGTTAAGGTTTTTTGTGGTTGTTGCCACTTTTAATTATTCGTTTATTTGTAATTTTGTCAATTTTTTTACAAATTGAGTTATAACGAACACTGATTATTGCTTATTAAGTTGGCATAAAATCTGCCCACTATCTTTTGATTGCTAACCATGCCTTAAATGGCGCAAATAATACGATGAGATATTTTTTAATGATTAACAAGCAACAGTTTTTTCTGGTTTTGGTTCTATCTATATTTTCAACATTCGTTTCTGCAGACCACCCAACGGTTGCCTTTGGCGCAGAAGATGTGGGTCCGATCAGTACCATTTCTGCAACTCCCATACCAGCCGGTGCCTGGGGATTGGGTCTGCGTTCTGAAATTATTAATAATGATGCGTTCAGCACAGAGCAGTTAGAAGATTTTGCTGCCAATGGTCTGGAAGGTGTGCATAGCATCGACCGTTTAAACAGTACCTCGCTCTCGTTATCGTATGGGGTAACAGATAATCTTAGTGTTAATAGCAGAATCCCTTATATTGAAAGGCGAAACATACGTGAAAGTGAACTGGAAGAGGGTGAGGCAGAAGCACACACCCATGGTGATTCTGTCGGTTTTGGTGACCTTCTTGTATTGGCGCAATATAAAATATCAAACAGCAAAAAATCCGATGTTTCATTGCAATTTGGTGTGAAAGCACCCACCGGTGAAACCGATGTGAAAGATAACGATGGTGTCAGGTTTGAAACCGAGTTTCAGCCCGGCTCAGGTGCATGGGACTTTTTGTTAGGCGCCGCTATAAGTAAAAACATCAATGGTTTTAGTTACCATGGCAATATTCTCTATAATTTAACAACACAAGGTTCACAGTCCACTGAGATTGGTGATGCGCTGTCTTATAATGCGGCTTTAAGCTATCGCCTGGGTTTGGCAAACTCAGATGCCTCTGATCATGACCATGCGAGTCATGACCATACTGATCTGGAAAGTAACACAGCAAAGTGGGATTTGTTAATTGAGATCAATGGTGTGACCAGGGAAAAGAATGAGATAGCTGGTATTAAAGATCAAAATTCTGGTGGAACCACTGTGTTTCTGTCTCCCGGTATCAGGCTTTCATCGGGTAAGTTTCGTGTCTTCATTTCTGTTGGCGTGCCCGTTATTGAAGATCAAAATGGAAAGCAGACAGATATAAATACGCGTATCGTTGTCGGGGTATCGCTGGCTATTTAAATTTTATCCGGGCGAATACTTCTGATGAAGGTGATATAAGCCTTATGCCGTGCGGCGACAGTGGCAGTGTCGCCATATAGCTGGATAGTGACATTGCCTTGCGCTGTTTCAACAATGCTTGCCAGCAATGTTTGCTGCGCCATGCCATTTTCTGCTGACCCCATACCGATACTACGTGCATAGTTGCCGTTGAGCTCGACGATAGTGACTGGCATATTGCTAACTTCCAGCTTTTCGACTTTTGCTTCTACACGCCCTCCCTGCGGTGTAGAAAACTGTGTTTGCCAGCGTGTGATATTAGCTTCCGGTGTGCCGCCCTGACCCGGACCAAAATAAAACAGAATAAGGTTGGCATCGTTACCGCCATTGCTTGCCGGTATTTTAAATTGTGCCAGGCGCATACTGCTACTAACCGGTTCAGCAATCCAGTCGGCAGGCAATTTACTTTGTAGTCCCAGGAATTTTATCTCCTGCATTTTATTGGTGTTGCCCGTGGTTTGTTGTGTTTCATCTTGCACCGTGTGAGTTGCAGGCGTATTTGAATCACATGCAGACAGCAGTAGTGAAAATAAAAATCCATAGATTAATTTGTTCATTTGATGATGGTTCATGCCATACACATATCAATATGTTTTGAGCTCAGGTTTTCCGGGTTAAGCGGTTTGCACATTAAAAAACCCTGCAGTTGATCGCAGCCCATTTTAATTAAATGGTCACGCTGGTAGGCATGTTCAATACCTTCGGCAACCACTTTTATATTCATCTCATGAGCAAGTTTAATTAAGTGGCGGATTAAAATTTCACTGCGGCCACCGCAGCCAATTTTTTTAGTAAAACACTGGTCGATTTTTATTGTGTGAATCGGCAGGTCGCAAAGATTATTTAGTGGTGACTGGCCGGTGCCAAAATCATCCAGGCTTATTTCAGCGCCCAGCGTAATTAAGGTTTCACAAAAGCGCAATACCTTCAAACTGTTTTTAAGATTTTTGCTTTCGGTTAATTCAAACTCAAAGTCGTTGAGGGTTAAATGATAGTGCTGGCAAATATCATAGAGTTTTTGTGCGTGTAAGCTGTCTTCGCATTGCAATAAAGAGACATTAACTGCTATTTTAACTTTATGGTTTAACTGTTTGCGTAAGCGGATTAGATCTTTACAGCTTTGTTCAAACACCCACAGACCTAAAGCGCAAATTAGCTCATGTTCTTCTGCTATTGAAACAAACTTGTCAGGTGGCAGTAACCCCAGTTCTGGGTGTTGCCAGCGAACCAGCGCTTCGAGCATAATAAATTGCCCTGATTTACTGTCGTAACGTGGCTGGTATTGCAGTTTTAGCTGTTGGTTGTGAACGGCATGACGCAGTTCAGATGGTGTGAAATCATTTTTAATAACCGTTAATCCCTCGGCTCTATTTGTTTTGTTATTGTTAAAACATAAGGTGCTAAACATGATTGTTCTCACTGTTTTAAAAAGTACACGTCCTTGTGTTGACTATCACCCAGCTAAAAGAATATATCGCTCTGTAGGTTGGGGTGAGGCACGAACCCCAACAAGTTACGATTAATAAAAACCGTTGGGGTTCGTGCCTCACCCCAACCTACGAACTTAGGTTTAATCAGGGTGTTTCTATTTCGATTTCGTCGGCAGTTCCATTAACCAAGCCGCTAACACTTTTGTCTTTGATTTTGACAAGGGTGCCATCTGGCGCTTGTGTAATGAATTCATCCTGTGTTATGTCTAGATCGTTGGTGTCTTCAAAGTCGGTTTCACCTATGTCATCTATCTGAAAAGAAACACCGAGTACAGTGATAAAGTCGTCCTTTATAATGGCTTGCAGATTGCCCTGTACGATAATGTCATCTGTTTCTGTAACTTCAACTTCTGTTGCGGTAAAACCATCACTGCTGTCATTTTCATGACCTTCCACTTCGACAAAGGTACCACCTACAAGGTCATTTATATTGAAGGTTGGGCTTGGGCTTGCACTTACGTCATCTTCAAATTGTGTACCGGTTGTTACGGTGACAGTGATTACAGGTTCACCCGATACAGGAACAAGGGTGAAGCTATTTCCTGCAACATCAATCGTGCCAATGTTTGCATGAACTTTTATATTACCGTCTTCAAGCTTAATTTCTGTTGCCATTAATATGCCATTAATAATTGCGCCTTCTACTTCAATGCGAAGATCGTCTTTCAGAGTTGATGATAACGATGCAGGTTCGAATGTTGCATTGCTGGCGTTAACAGGGATGCCATTGACTTTAAAGTCAGCGTTGCTGTTAAAATCAGTAATCAGCCCTTCAAGTTCAAACTCATCGGCATCATCTACCGAGTCATCTTCAGCTTCTACTTTAGTTGCGGTGATGGTGTTTATA
Organism: Gammaproteobacteria bacterium; assembly: GCA_022712755.1. Taxonomy (GTDB): domain Bacteria; phylum Pseudomonadota; class Gammaproteobacteria; order SZUA-229; family SZUA-229. The sequence continues at coordinate 1,874 of JAFLJY010000097.1, read as the reverse complement.
GTATCAAAAGTACCTTTAACTTCAACCAGCTGACCATCAACTAAGCCATTAGGCAAGTCGTCAAGAATTGCAGCCGATGCATCTATAATCAGAGTTCCAATGTTGAAAGTTGTATTGATTAGATTTGATATATTACCTTTAACTTCAACAATACTGCTTGTGTCAAAAGCAACATTTTTAAGCTCAACGCGAGTTGCCAGTAGATTACCTGCTGAATTGAAGAAACCGCTGATTTCTACATTGTTATTGTCAGCAATCGTGTCAAAGTTGAAAATAGTACCCGGTGGTACGTTGTTTTCACCAGAAATATCAAATGTTGTGCTGCCGCTATCTATAATGACTTTTACATCTAACACGGTAAATGTACGTGTTAGGTTGTCAGCATTAGGATCAAGTGCAAGCAAACCAGAAACAGGCCCCTGCAATTCATCATCAAAACTAATGCTGGTTGCCGTACCCGTTATACCATCATCATTGATGCTGCCATTAACGTTTACTATCATGCCGATGGCTAAATCGTTTTGTGTGCCTGACACACCATCTACATCAAACGTGGCATCGTTGGTCTCAAACTTAACTCCATTAACAATAACACTACCAAAACCAGTAATACTACCCGATGAAATAAACCCGGAGCCGCCAATGCCAGCTAAACCACCACCGCCACCACCACAGGCTACAAGAGTTAATGCGATTGCAGCACTCAGGCTGCTTCTTTTAAGTAACGTATTCATTGCTGTTCTCCTGAACCCTGTTGTTCGTAATAATAAATGCCCAGACTGACGTAACTCGCATTTTCATCATCCTGTTCAACTTCATGTTCGGTTATCCATGCATCGAGTTGTTCGAGCAGAGCCTGTGATTGTTTATTTGATAATCTTTTAAATTTGTCTACAGCATCTTTATTGAGCAATGCGCTGGATACTTTTCGTTGGTAACGTTTGTTGTTGCTGTCATCACCGGTTAAATTATGGTCGATGGTGTTGAGTAATTCGCTGGTGTCAGTACCGAGTATACGGATAATTTCTTCAGAGTCTTTACCAGGCACGTAAGCCTGTTTGATTAAATGCGCCATATTGTCTTCTACTTTTATACACTCTGCATTAAGTAGCAGATCCAGCATGGCTTTGGGGGTAATGTCGCCACTGTATTGTTTTACCAGGGCGGCGAAAGAGTCATCTTCATCGCCAAGTGGCAATGCTTTTGTTTTGCCCTGTGCATCAGTGAAGCGGTCTTCATTGACCCAGCCGCTAATGACTCGGACAGCACGGTTATATTTTTGTTCAACATCCACACGTTGCGTCTGTTCCAGTTCGTTTAAGCGTTTGACTTCTTTACGTGATAAACCAGTTTGTGCAGAAACACTGGAGACAGTGGTTTTTTGCTGATTTTTTTTGCCGATAGCAAAGGCTTCATCAACATAGGCTTTGCGTGCCAGTTCTTCAAAGCTGCCACAGGAGACACCGTTACGAAGTAAAACGCGTATTAAAGGCCGGAGGATCTTCATTGCGCTTTGGTTTATAATGTTGTTTATTGAATCGTTCATAGATGGTGTGCTTCAGTTTTTATTTCCTATAATTGGGATTATAATCCCATAAGCAGAAAAGTCAACTGTTTTTCACATAAAATAAATATTGATTATTACATTATTCATGCTTTGCACGGAGCATCATTTATTTGATATATCTATGTGCTCCACCTTTTCTGGAGTAACAATTAAATAGTTCCTGACGGTTTACTTCGCTAGTGTCACCTCGACCAGAGGGAGAGGTTTTACACAATAGTAGAAGAAGGTCTCTCCCTCTGGTTGAAAAGTGGTACATAGGTGTACCGTTTACCTGCCTGCAGCAGGCAGGCGAACCAAAGGATGGAAA
>JAFLJY010000096.1 GCA_022712755.1 Gammaproteobacteria bacterium | reverse complement strand
AGAAAACTATCCACGCTACCAGAGATGGCGGCAGTATAAGCAAACGGCTTGCCCTGGTAATGGGTTCTGAGGGTAAGGGTATGCGCCGCTTAACGCGTGAAGCCTGTGATGAACTTGTCTCTATTGAAATGCAGGGCAGTGTTGAAAGCCTGAATATTTCTGTTGCCACGGCAGTTTGTTTATATGAAATTCGTCGGCAGCAGCATAATGTTAGAAAATAAATAGTTACGAAAATAATGGTGCCTGCTTCTGAATTACACCTTATCGTACCGGGATTATGTGGCCCGCTTGCGCAAACACAAACACTTGAACACAGTCCCATTCTCAAAAAGTGGCTTAATACATTAGCAAAAGCTGGCTGTTCTTCATCGCCAGAGAATATTAATGATGTTCTGGTCTCATTGTTTCATTTGAAAATAAAAACAGATTTTTCCACGAAAGGTTTTCCTACGAATGATTTCCCTTCGGCAGCATTAACCCTGCTGGCAAATGATATGCTTGATGTTTCCAGTTACTGTATGCATGCTGATCCGGTACATTTACAGGCAGACATGGATCATGCTGTGTTGACATCAAGTAAGGATCTTAATATCAGTTACTGTGAGTCAAAGCAGTTATGTGAAACACTTAATCAGCATTTTAATCAGGACGGTTTGCGTTTTATATCGTTACAGGACAGTGTTCGTCAAGATAAGCAGTGGTTTGTGATCACTGACAATGTAATTCATATTAACACCACGCCATTAGTTGAAGCAGTGGGGAGAAACATTAATTTAATCCTGCCACAGGGCGAGCAGGCAACTCGTTGGAAACAACTGCTTACCGAAGCGCAAATGTTACTGTTTGCACATGAAGTTAATACCACAAGGGAAAATAATGCTCACATGAGTATAAATAGCCTGTGGTTTCATGGTTCCGGTGAATTACCAACTATCATGGATGAAGCTCATATTAGCAGCGTATGCAGCGATCACGATGTGTTGAAAGGACTCGCCAAATTAATAAACTGCGATTATCTGGCGTTACCTGAGTCGGTAGATGTATACACAGAATATTTGCTAGCCAATCAGGACAACATGAAAGATAACATGAATAATGACACGGTTAATATTCTGCACCTGTCAGACATCGAACATCTGGTTAATTATACGGATACAGACTTGTGGTTAAATAAACTAACCGTGTTATTAGATGACTGGATTTACCCGTTATTAAAAGTGGCGAATAAGAATAATATTAAAGTCATTTTGTACCCCTGTAATCAAAAACAATATCATTTTTCAAAATATGAGAACCTGAAAGCATGGTTAAAATTCTGGAAAGAAGGAAAGCTGGAGCAACATGTCAGTCGCTATTGAACCATTAGAAAAGAAACAGGCAAAGTCAAAACCATCAAAGTCTAAGCAAGTAAAGATTAAACAAACATCGTGTGTTCAAAAATGCTCTTCGATTGTTCGCAGAGACGCTTCCGTGAGTGAGGAGCTTCAGGGCAGTGATCTGCATCCATTGCTGAAAAAAATATATGCAAACCGGGGTGTGAGCAGCTTAAAACAGGTTGATTACAGCCTGAAAGATTTGCTCGATTATTCTTTACTAAAAGATATAAAGACAGCGGCTGATATTGTCAGTGATGCCATCATTCAACAAAAAAGCATTTTGATCGTAGGTGACTTTGATGCTGATGGTGCAACTTCCTGTGCGCTTATGATGCGTGCATTGAAGGCCTTGAGTCTAAATAACCCGGGTCTGGATAAAGTAAACTATCTTGTGCCGAATCGTTTTGATTTTGGCTATGGTTTAAGTCCGCAGATTGTGGATGTTGCTGCTGGCCTGTCATCGCAATTCCAGTCACCGTTAGAATCTAAACCGGATTTAATTATTACCGTTGATAACGGTATTTCAAGTATTGACGGTGTCAATCGTGCAAACGAGCTGGGCATAATGGTTGTCATAACCGATCATCATTTGGCTGGTGATACACTCCCGCAAGCGGCAGCTATCGTTAATCCTAATCAGCCGGGCTGTGCGTTTCCTGCGAAAACAATTGCCGGTGTTGGTGTGGCGTTTTATTTAATGCTTGCAGTGCGAGCGACGCTACGTAGCCAATCCTGGTTTAGTCGATCAGGCAATAATGACAAAAGACCAGAACCCAATATGGCGAGTTATCTTGATCTGGTCGCATTAGGAACGGTAGCCGATGTTGTGCCGCTAGATGATAACAATAGAATTTTGGTCGAATACGGCTTGCAACGCATCAGGGCAAACAAAGCCTGTGCCGGTATTAATGCTTTGTTAAGCATTGCCGGCAAATCAATTGCAGGGTGCTGCGCTCAGGACTTTGGTTTTATTATCGGTCCACGTCTCAATGCTGCCGGTCGATTGGATGATATGTCGATTGGTATTGAATGCTTGCTCAGTGATGATTATGATCAGGCATTTAACTATGCAACAATTTTGAATAAGATGAACCAACAACGTCGTCAGATTGAAGCTGAAATGCTTGGGCAGGCGACAGCACTACTCGAACAACAGTTTAATCAACTGGATAACAGTGGTGGAATACCAAAAGCATTAGCCCTGTATGATAAGCAATGGCATCAGGGTGTGGTTGGTTTACTGGCTTCAAGAATTAAAGAAAAATACCATCGCCCGGTTTTTGCCTTTGCTGATGCGGGCAATGGTGACATAAAAGGTTCCGGGCGTTCTATTCCCGGTTTGCATATGCGTAATGTGCTGGATGCAATTTCAAAACAGCACAAGAATTTAATCGATAAATTTGGTGGTCATGCAATGGCGGCTGGCCTAACCATGAAACAGGATAAATTTGCTTTGTTTCAGCAGGCATTTAATGAACAGGTAAGTACGATATTACGTCCACAGGACCTGGACAATATCAGCGAAACAGATGGCTGCGTGGCTGCAGAATATATGACCATAGAAACTTCAGAATTGTTTAAAATGGCAAGTCCCTGGGGACAGTTATTTCCTGAACCGGTTTTTGATGATGTATTTAGAGTGCTCAACTGGCGTATTGTTGGTGAAAAACATTTGAAGCTGGATCTTAGCTTAGAAGCATCTGGTGAATGTTATGCTGCGATTGCTTTTAATAAAACAGACGTGGATTTACCTGCTGGTGATGATTGTATCCGTTGTGTTTATCGACTGGATGTCAATGAGTTCAGGGGTAAACGAAGTTTGCAGTTAATTGTGCAACATATTGAAGAAGCAATGGTTAATGGTTAATGTTTAATGATTAATGTGGTGGTTTTGGGTTTTTTTTGTTTTTTATTAAACCTGCTACTGTTTGCAAGCATATTAAAAACCAGAATAACAAGCGTAATGCGTCATTAACCATTAACCATTAATCATTAACCATTAACCATTATCATGTACTCGATATTAAGAAAATTTTTATTTTTATTTGATGCTGAAACCATACATGTTTTTTCATTAAACATGATGAGTTTCTTAAATTCGACAGGTTTATTAAAGTTTGTTGTTAAAAAACGCATTGCTGCCCCTGTCACTGTCATGGGTATCACTTTCCCCAATGCTGTTGGCCTTGCTGCCGGGCTGGATAAAAATGGTCGGCATATTGATGCACTGTCACAATGTGGCTTTGGTTTTATTGAAATAGGCACGGTAACACCATTAGCGCAAGATGGAAATGACAAACCGCGTTTGTTTAGGTTGCCAGCAGATAATGCGATCATTAATCGTATGGGATTTAATAATGATGGTGTTGATGCCCTGGTGAGTAATGTTAAACAAAGCAACTGGTATAAACAATACACTCAGTTAAAACAGCGCAATAGTCGCTGTGTACTCGGTATCAATATAGGTAAAAATAAAGCAACACCACTGGAAAATGCGGTTGATGATTATCTTATCTGTATGCAGCAGATTTATGCTTATGCCGATTACATCACCATTAATATTTCTTCACCTAATACACCGGGTTTAAGAAAATTACAGCATGGTGAAGGTTTAAGTGATTTGTTAATCCAGTTAAAGAATAGACAGGCTGAGTTGAATCAGCAACACCAGCGTTACGTGCCACTAGCGGTAAAAATTGCCCCTGACCTGGATGAAGAAGAAATCAAAGATATAACAACAAGGTTATTGGCTGCTAACATTGATGCAGTCATCGCGACCAATACAACAAACAGTCGGCCTTCGTTATTATCAAAGCAACAACTTGCTGAGCAGACAGGTGGTTTGAGTGGGCAGCCTATTTTAGAACTGTCTACCAAGGTATTAAAACAGCTTGTGAAAGCGCTTGATGGAAAAATACCGGTCATTGCTGTGGGTGGTATTTCATCTGCTGCCGATGCCGTGGAGAAAATAAATGCTGGAGCCAGTCTGGTGCAGATATATACTGGTTTTATCTATAGTGGTCCAAAACTCATCAGTGACTGTGCTTCAGCGTTGACGTGCATGGGCGCACTAAATTCGCGGTAACCAGGGGTGACGGTAGCGATGACGTGCATGGACGTACTAAATTCGCGGTAGCCAGGGATGGCGGTAGCGATAAAGAATCATTAATCGTAACTACTCAGCGTCATCAAAAAAGAAACAAATTTACCACGAAGTACACAAAGTTTTAAAGCATATTGGGGAAAATAACACACATATGTCGAGTTTAATCAATTTATGTCCATGGATGGACGGTATGTAGAAAATGCAGGAGCAATTTTCTTATTATCATTAACTATGATTTTTCTTCGCGATCTTCGTGTACTTCGTCCGTCCTTTGGTTCGTAAGCAGCACATCCTTGTGCTACTACTGATAAGTTATTTTTTAACAAGCCACAAAAATTGAAACTCACTGAGCAGTTACCATTTCTTGACATCTTGTTGGGTATGACTAATAATCATACTAAATGAGGTGTTATTATGAGTAGTAGTAAAATTGCAATCACACTAGAATCTGGAATGCTGGCCGAAGTCGATGCGCTGGTAAAGAAACGTTTATTCCCAAATCGAAGTCGCGCAATTCAGGAAGCGGTAAAGGAAAAATTGAGTCGCCTGAATCACAGTCTTTTAGCGCGAGAGTGTGCGAAGCTGGAGCCGGAGTATGAAAAAGCACTGGCAGAAGAAGGATTTATTGAGGATATGTCTGAATGGCCAGAATATCCAGAAAATTAATAAAAAGGGGGGAGGTTCGTTGGGCAGAGCTAAATCCAACCCGAGGTCACGAGCAGGCAGGACGTAGACCTGTTCTCATACTTAGCCACGATGTTTTCAACAAACGTTCTGGTACTGTTATTGCCATGGCTCTAACTAGCCAGCCGCAAAAAGCTGGTTTTCCACTTACTTATTCTCTTGAATCAAAACAGTTGCAAAAGCCATCGTGGGTTAAAATCAGTCAAATACGCACTTTGTCTGTGGAGAGGATTGGAAAAAAACTGGGCGCTGCTGAGCCAGAGCAGTTAGTGGAAATTATAGATGGATTGAATCAGATAATAGGAATGTGACAAGTCAAATAGTTGCCCACCTTGATAAAGTGAAACTACTTTTTCTTCATAAAGAATCACTGCAACTATTCACCCTTAATATTTAACAGCATTTCACGATGCGGGATATTTGCCTCATAAAACAATTCACTATGTACTGTAAACCCATGTTTTTCATAGAAAGGTAAGGCAGCAGTTTGCGCGTGTAGTGTGACTTGCTTAAACTGCTGGTTGGCCGCATGTTTTATTATAAAGCGTAAAAGCTTGCTGCCAATGCCAAGATTACGGTATGGTATTAATACCGCCATACGTCCAATTTGACCATCTGTTTTCAGCCGGGCACAGGCAATAGCTTTGTTCTTATAGGTGACAAGAAAATGTGTTGATGAATCATCATGTTCATCCCATTCCATTTCCTCTGGTACATTTTGTTCGTCAATAAAAACAAGGCGTCGAATATTTATTAGCTGGTTTTTATCTTTTTCCCAGTCTGCTGTTCTGATTTCTATCTTGTATTCCGGCATGTGTTAATTTGTTGCTCAGTCACCAAAAACGCTGCCATCGTTATATAATTGTAATAACACTGTTTTATCATCGGTGGTCATAAATGATAGCAGTTGCTGAAAACCGAGATGTTCATCTCCACAAAGTGTTTCTGCAAATTGTTTGCTGACCTTAAAACTTTCTCCATTAACAAATAACAATGCAGTCTTGTCTGTGTAACTAAACAAAAAGTGCGAGTAGGGCGAGCGCATTAAGCTGGACTGTGCTGCAATAGTACAAAGCTGTTCAAAATTAACCTTTTTCTGGTTATGTGTTTGTTCAATGTCTTCAAAGGCCTTGTTGTCACTGCTATATTCCCCTAGCCAGCGTTTTACCTGTTCATGCTCCAGTGTGATGCCCTGTTTAAGGTATTCAATAAACTGGGAAATGGTATCGTCTGTTATTTCGGCATGGTGTACCGGTTTAATGGGTTCTTTATCGGTAAAGCGTTCTACGCCGTGACTGTTTTCGTTAAGGTAAAACACATAATCACTGGTGATGGTTTTTAATGATGGCGCTCTAAAACCAACAGATGCGGTCATACAATGTTCGTTATCGCCCTGTTCGTTTTTACAGGTTTGTGCAACACCATGATGCGCTACGCCAGGTGGCAGGTATAACAGGTCACCCGGGTTGCATAACCATTCCTGTTCGGCGCTGAAGTTTTTTAAAATGCGAAGATCAACATCGCGGAGTGTTTCATTTGAATAATGTTCGCTGATTTGCCATAAGCGTTGGCCATTAAGTTGTATAAGAAACACATCGTAATCATCAACATGTGCGCCAACGCTGCCGCCTGTTGGTGCATAACTGATCATCAGGTCGTCTAAACGCCAGTCGGGTAAAAAACGAAAGGGTTTTACTAATGATGCCGTTTCAGGCAAACATTTTTCCATGTCACTGATGAGCAATGACCAGTGTGTTTCGGGAAGCTCGGCAAATCGGGATTCGTCAAAAGGGCCGTGTTCCGCTTGCCAGGGATAATCACCATCTTTTTCCAGAACAAGTCTGGCATTGATGTTTTCTTCACAAGCCAGACCGGCGAGTTCTTCAGCCGTTATAGGTGATTGAACGCCGGGAAAGGCATTTCTGATTAACAGCGGTTTTTTTTGCCAGTATTGCGTTAAAAAATCTTCAACACTGATATCGCCCAGGCAATGTAAATTTTCAAATGTCATAATAGTGTGTTACTTAATGCGACTACATCATGCGACTACATCATGCGACTACATCACCGGCAACGCTATCGCTTATGCCGGCGATGCGTTCATTACTGGCTTTGTTGTCTACAAACTTTTAGTCTGCTCAACCGCGTTACCAATATAATTATGTGGTGTTAGTTTGAGCAGATTATTACGTGCGTTTTCTGGCATATCCAGGGTTTGAATGAATTCCTGAAATGCCTGCTGGGTGATGGCTTTACCGCGAGTGAGTTCTTTCAATTTTTCGTAAGGGTTTTCGATGCCATAGCGACGCATAACGGTTTGTATCGGTTCGGCCAGAACTTCCCAGCTTGCATTAAGGTCGGCTTCAATAACGCCAGTATTGATTTCCAGTTTGTTTAAGCCTTTTAATAACGATTGGTAGGCAATTAAGCTGTGTGCGAAACCCACACCCAGGTTTCTTAATACGGTTGAATCGGTCAGGTCGCGCTGCCAACGGGAGATGGGCAGTTTCTGGCTTAAATGACTAAGCAGGGCGTTGGCCAAACCCAGGTTACCTTCGGCATTTTCAAAGTCGATGGGGTTTACTTTGTGTGGCATAGTAGAAGAGCCAATTTCACCAGCAACGGTTTTTTGTTTGAAATAGGCATTTGATATGTATGCCCAGATATCACGGCTCAAGTCGATTAAAATGGTGTTAAAACGGCTAATGGCATCAAACATTTCTGCCATGTAATCATGAGGTTCAATTTGAATGGTAAAGGGGTTGATTTGCAAACCCAGTGACTCGATAAACTGTGATGAAAAGGCCGGCCAGTCAATTTCAGGGTAGGCACTGATATGGGCGTTATAGTTACCAACCGCGCCGTTCGCCTTGCCGAGTATTTGTACTGCTGCCACCTGATCACGTTGTTTGCGTAAGCGATAAACCACGTTTGCCAGTTCCTTGCCGACCGTTGTTGGTGAAGCAGTTTGTCCGTGGGTGCGGCTCAGCATCGACTGGGCGGCAAACTCGGTTGCCTGCTGCGTCAATTTGTCGATAATTTCATCCATTGCCGGTAATATCACATCATTACGACCGGCATTTAACATTAAGCCGTGAGACAGGTTGTTAATGTCTTCTGAAGTGCAGGCAAAATGTAAAAACTCTGTGCTGGCTTGCAGTGTTGCATTGTCCTGAATTTTCTCCTTGAGGAAATATTCAACCGCTTTTACATCATGGTTGGTGGTGCGCTCTATGGTTTTAATTCGCAGTGCATCGTCTAATGAAAAATGTTCATTAATGCCATTTAATACAGCCATGGCATCGTTATCTAACTCAGGCACTTCAGTAATTTCAGGGTGAGCCGCGAGTGCCTGAAACCAGCGTATTTCAACCAGTACGCGGTGTTTGATTAAGCCGTACTCACTAAACAGAGTTCTGAGTGCGGCTGTTTTAGAACCATATCGACCATCAACAGGTGATATGGCGGTAAGTTCGTTTAATTTTGTAATAGAGTCACTCGTTACAGGGTTAGCCATCATAGAATCCGTAAAATTTTCGTTTTAAAATAAAATAAAACCGGTATTATACACTGAGAATCCAGGTGAACAGTCTGTAGGTGTTTAGGTGGTTAGAAAAAATATGACACATCCCCTAATAGACTACAGACTAAACAACCTAAGTTACTTAAAAACGCCGGGACAGAGTTAAATGGGTGCATATCGAATTGAAAAAGACAGCATGGGCGAATTGCAGGTGCCTAAAACCGCTCTGTATGGTGCGCAAACGCAACGTGCTATAAACAACTTTCCAATAAGCGGCATCGCCATGCCGCAAGCATTTATTCAGGCGTTGGGACTGGTTAAACAGGCATGTGCTAATGCCAACTATGATTTAGGCGGTCTGGATGAGAACCGCCGTCGTGCTATTTCATCTATTTGTGATGATGTAATAAACGGCAAGTTAAAGGATCAGTTCCCGTTAGACGTTTTTCAAACCGGTTCGGCCACCAGTACCAATATGAACGCTAACGAGGTGATTGCTAATCTGGCTTCACAGGAAGCAGGAAAGCCTGTACACCCCAATGACCATGTCAACATGAGTCAGAGTTCAAATGATGTTATTCCAACCACCATCCATGTTAGTGCTGCGCTCAGTTGCCAGCAACAACTCATTCCGGCGATTAAGCACCTTATTTCTACGATTGATCAAAAAGCAGAATCGCTAGCCGACATCGTCACAACTGGTCGCACACATTTAATGGATGCCATGCCGGTGAGCCTGGGGCAGGAGCTTTCAGGCTGGTCTGCTCAACTGCAATCGGCTTTATCCCATATTGAGCATGCTCTGCCAGAAATACATCAGCTGGCCATTGGTGGTACTGCTGTGGGAACCGGTATCAATGCAGATGAATCATTTGGTACACTGGTTGCGCAGCAGTTATCTAATAGCACAGGTTTGGCATTTAAAGTGGCAAATAATCGTTTTGCCGCATTAAGCTCACAGGATGCAGCGGTTGCTTTAAGCGGCCAGTTAAAAACACTGGCCACTGCATTAATGAAAATCTCTAATGATTTACGCTGGATGAACAGTGGCCCACTCGCTGGTATTGGTGAAATTGCATTGCCAGCATTGCAACCGGGCAGCAGTATCATGCCGGGTAAGGTCAACCCGGTGATGCCAGAAGCCACTGCCATGGTCTGTGCCCAGGTTATTGGCAATGATGCAACCATAACCATTGCCGGCCAGTCAGGTAATTTTCAGTTAAATGTCATGTTGCCACTGGTGGCATTTAATTTATTACAAAGCATTGAGATATTATCCAATGTCTCACGTTTACTGGCCGACAAAGCCATCACAGGCTTTACCGTTAATCAGCAGAATATTGATTCAGCACTGGCGAAAAACCCGATATTAGTGACTGCGCTGAATACGGTTATTGGTTATGAATTAGGCGCAAAAATTGCTAAAACAGCCTATGCAGAAGGCAGGGCAGTAATTGATGTGGCCGTTGATATGACTGATTTATCGCGTAAGGAACTGGAAAAACTGCTGGATCCTAAAAAAATGGTCAGGTGAGTGATACAAACTGGAACAGTACGCAGGTGAAACTAGACGCATACCAATACCAGTAAGTTAAGACTTTTGCCGTCATTCCGGCAGTCTTTTAGCCGGAATCCATTACGGGTAGAGCCTGATATAACTGGTATTGCACCCACTGACCAATGGATTCCGGCTAAAAAACTGCCGGAATGACGAATGTTACTGTTTAACTTACTGGCATTGAAACACATACTGTTTTAGAAATGCCCATTAATGTCAGGTATTGTTTTCAGCTGCTTTAGTCGTCTCCGCCGGAAGTTTGCAAAAACCCTGCGGCGGCACATCGAGAGCACTGTTGAATTTACTGGATAAATTCTGGAAAGCGATTAGACCCGTTAATTCCACAATACCATCCTCATCAAAGAAACCTTTTAATCGTTGTATCAATTCATCGCTCACCTGTTGATCTGAATAAGTCACCGCTTCCGTGTACTCAAGAACCACTTTCTCTTTCTCATCAAAAAGATCACTTTCTTTCCATTGCTCAAGTGCCTCGACTTTATCCATTGAGCCGGCGCGTTTTGACAGGGTGGCAGAATTGATGTCAACACAGAAATGACACCAGTTAATTTGAGAGACACGTACCGTTACCAAAGAACGTAAAACAGGGTCCAATGGTGAGCTTTTTCTGTCGAGCACACCATAAAGCACCGCCACTGCTGCAAACAGTTTAGGCACTCGTCCCCAGAGTAAACCGGGTTGCAGCACAGTGCCATATTTTCTTTTCTGATTCCAGAAAAATGGTCGTAAAAGCCAGGGGTATTTATTTAATTGTTTTGTTGAGACTCTCATGTTTTTTCTTCAAAATCTTACATACTAACCACGATATTATGCTGAATAGTTACCCTTAACCTTGATAATTATTTTGTTCAGTAACGTCGATATACAGCTTCAGGCGCTGGCCGGGTTGAATGTATTTACCTTTAATGGCATTCCAACGATGTAGGTCTTTCACGTTAACGCGGTACTTGCTGGCAATACCAGATAAAGAGTCGCCATTTCTAATGGTATAGTGAATGGGTTTGACAGTACTATTCGGGTTATATGTTTTTGTGATTTTATTGTTTGTTTTGGTGCTTTGTTTAGCAGTGCGCCAAACTACCAGTTTTTGCCCTTTTTTTAATGGGTCTTTAATTGCCATACCATTCCACTTTGCCAGCTTGTGCATATTCACTTTGTACTTCCTGGAAATTTCCCAGAAGCTCTCACCGTTTTGAACAATGTGGGTAATACGTGTGCTGGCGTTGCCGCGCTTTTTATTTTGCGTGGCTTTCAAGCGTTGTGTCGAAGTGTATGCGTAACTGCTTTTGTTTTTGCTGGAAACAGGGATGAGCAGGTATTTCCCCTGTCGAATTTTATTGCCACTTATACTGTTAACACTTCTTAAATGTTTCACAGAGGTGTTATATTTCAGTGCAATATGACTTAAGGTTTCACCGGATTTGATCTTATGCCTTGACCAGCGTAAATGTTTGTCGGCTGGCAGTGATGAGTAATTTTTATTGAAAGTTTCTGCAGCGTAGATGGGTAACAGCAGGGTGTGTGGGCCATCAGGGTCTGTTGCCCAACGGTTAAAGCCAGGATTATAGTTATACAAAGTTTTTAGATCTGTTTCTGCGAGTTCAGCGGCAAGAGCCAGGTCAATTTGTCCGCTGATGTTAACCTGCTTGAAACCGGGCGCATCTTGAATGCAATGCAGACTGATAGCGTATTTTTCAGGGTTAGAGATGATTTCTTTTAATGCAAGCAACTTAGGCACGTAAGCGCGGGTTTCTTTTGGTAGTTTCAAATGCCAGAAATCAGTTGCTTTGTTTGATTTTTTATTTCGTTTTATGGCTTGCCGAACCGTTCCCTGACCGGCGTTATACGCGGCAAGTGCCAGCATCCAGTCGCCTTTAAAATGATTGTTCAAAATTTCAAGGTAATTTAATGCAGCTTGCGTGGAAGCATAAATATCACGCCGTCCATCATACCACCAGTTTTGTTTTAAACCATACGAACGTCCGGTTGCAGGAATAAATTGCCAGATACCTGCGGCGCGACCATGTGAATAGGCAAAAGGCTGAAAGGCGCTTTCAACAATGGGTAATAACACCAGCTCGGTGGGTAAATTACGTTTTTCAGCCTCTTCTAAAATGAAATAAAGAAAGGGTTCTGCACGTTGCATAACACGCTGTATATATTCGGGGTGTCTGGCAAACCTGTTAATTTCCTGCTTAACTGTCTTGTGTAAAGACGGGTGCTCGATATCTGACGGCAAGCTAAACCCGGCGCGAACACGTGGCCAGATACTAAAAGTTGTTTCATTGCTAAGGTAAAGCTCTTCAAATTGATCGAATTCAGTATGATCCGGCGCGATAGTCGGTAGGAAAACACTACTTTGTTTGATCAGTGTTGCTGTAGTGGCGTTAATCTCTGCCAACGTTATGGGTTTGCTAGTAGCA
>JAFLJY010000095.1 GCA_022712755.1 Gammaproteobacteria bacterium | reverse complement strand
TAAAATTATGCGTTGGGGTGTGCCATGGTTTATGGCTATTTTTTTACTGCTTACATTAATGTTGCAGGGGCAGGGAATAATATACACCTTGGCTTTAGCCGCACAACTTGCCTTTTATGCACTGGCGTTGGGAGGCTGGTTATTTGCCGGATTACGCGAAAAAACGCTGGTTAAAATCATCTTTTTCTTTGTACAAACAAACTTGGCACTTGCGCAGGCCACGGTTTCATTTATGATGGGAAAACGCATGACCGTGTGGACACCCTCTAAACGATAAGTTGATTTATGTTTTATCAATTACCACCAGTAGGAAATCCGATTTGTTTGTGCCCTCATGCTGATGCATCGACTTCATCATTATTTTCTTCCTATAAAATACAATTTTATGCCTCCGGTACTGCCGCGCTTGCGGCTGCTATTCTAGTTGCGATAAAACAAAAAAAAAGTAAAAACATAGACAGCAACATTTCGGACAACATCCCGGAAATAATACTACCGGCTTATGCCTGTCCTGACCTGATCAGTGCCGTTGTCTATGCTGGTGGCAAACCTGTATTAGTGGATCTTGAAGCGGATCGCCCATGGTTAGAACTGGCGCAGCTATCCTCGGCTATCACAGTAAACACAGCGGCCATTATTGCGGTTAATTTATTTGGCATTTCGGAGCGTTGGTCACAGCTTCGTAAACTAGCAAAACAGCAAAATATCGTTTTGATCGAGGACAGTGCACAATACTTCCCCGCTGGCGAAAACTTATCGCAAGACAGAGTGCAGGATTGGCAGGGCGACCTGGTGGTGCTCAGTTTCGGTCGAGGCAAGCCCGTTAGCTTGCTTGGTGGTGGTGCCGTACTTACAAAAAAAGCCGCCCTGTATGAGCACTTGCCAAACCCAGGGGGCGCGGCTTCTGGCCTGATTCCACAACTCTCATTTGGTCTAAAAGCGAGATTGTATAATTTCATGATTTCACCTTTAATTTACTGGCTGCCTCAGTCCCTGCCATTTTTGCATTTAGGTGAAACTCGCTATCATGCGCTATCGGATATTGAAGGACTGGATCAGGTGCGACTGGAGTTATTAAAGGGTAATATATCCCGCTATCAGAATGATGCTGAAGCCATAACACGCTGTGAAAAAATCTCGGCTATACTTGATTCGCAGAATGCGATAAATAATTTGCCACGGCTCTGTAATATGAAAGCGAACCATCGTCTATTGCGTTATCCTTTGTTACTGGATGCTACACATCGTAACAAAGTTTACCAGAAGTTAAAGCAGGCCGGCCTGGGTGCCTCGATTTTATACCCAACAAGTTTACCAAAAATAGCGGGGCTAAAAGGTATTCTGGATGATAAACTGGCTTTCCCGAATGCAGAGATGTTTGCTTCCCGATTATTAACACTACCAACACACTCTCATGTTAGCGAAAAAGACATAGGGAAAATAAATACTATACTAAAACAAGTTACAGTGTAGCGGTTACCGCGTTCAACTTGTACAACATGACTGCAAAGCCATGACAGACTTATTCTTATTAAGGTGAAACAATGAAGAAGATTTTAACAAACCTGGTTATTCTGATGTTAATTGCCGGGATGACCGCCTGCACCAAAACCAAACCAAACCTGCCGCCTGAAACCATCTCCTCACAAGACGCTGGCCCTAGTGTACTGGTTGAGTCTTATAAGATGTCCGTTGGTGATCAGTTACAAATTAATGTCTGGAAAAATCCGGAGCTGTCTCTTGCAACCCCTATCCGTCCCGACGGGAAAATTTCTGTACCGTTAATTGGTGATGTGATGGCAGTCGGTGTTACCCCGGAAGAATTGGCTTTAGATATTGAAACCAAACTATCCGAATATGTAAAAACACCTAACGTAACCGTTATTTTAACTGACCTACAGGGTCACGCTTTTCTTTCAAGAATACGAGTAACGGGTTCGGTCGTACAAAATATTTCAATGCCATACCACCAGGGCATGACAGTGCTAGATGCTATTTTAGAAGCAGGCAGCGTTGATCTTTTTGCCAATGCAAACAGCACTAAATTACATAGGCGAACCGTAGAAGGCACAGTCGCATACGATATTCGCCTTAAAGATATTCTGGAATCAGGTGATATGACGACCAACATCAACTTATTGCCAGGTGACGTTATCACTGTGCCACAAAGTACTTTTTAAACGGTTATTGTGTATCTTAGGTAATACATGACATGCATCTGAGACAGCCAGGGTTATTACTATGCGTAGCTTTTGTTGCGCAAGCACTTAGCAGTAATGCTGCCGTTGCCCTGGAATTTCAGCCTGGCATTGGTCTGGGGCTTGAATTTACTGATAATGCAAAGTTAACGCCAGATAACACGGTCGATGATTTAATTGCGGTTACTTATGTGGCAGCGAATATTTCTGAAAACAGAGGGCCGCTAACGTACCAGGCATCGACCTCTTTAACTAAACAAAATTACACGAAAGACAGCTTTGCTGATCAGCGTTATTTTTATTTAAATGCCATTGCTGACTGGGCCATGATAAAGAACCGTTTTAACTGGACGATGAGCGACCAGTTTAGCCAGGTGCCAGTTAATGCATTGGGTTCAAATACACCCAATAACTTACAGGATGCCAATGTTTTTGCACTCGCTGCTGATATCAAGCCCCGAATATTTGCCAGACACGATCTCAGTATTGTGCCATCGTTTAGTCAATATTATTATGAGGAACTGGATACTGATAACAAACAGTATTCATTGGCCGCTAACTGGCAATATCAGGCAACTCGCTTAACCGATTTAGGCTTGAGCCTTAGCGCAAGAAAAATTGACTATACTGAAACTGGTCCTTTCGGGCGCTCAATTGAGGACGTGAGGTTTTTAAATGCTTCAATAGCATTCAGCGGGCAACGGATACGATCTACTTTTGATGCCAAGCTAGGTATTACTGATGTTAAAAGAGACAATGGACAGAAAACATCAGGTTTTGTCGGACACTTAAACTGGTTGGCAAATTTATCAACACGCTCTCAGTTTTTAGCACTGATTTCAACAGATCTTACTGACACCAGTACAGCAGGGGTAAGAGCAATAACTGATTCAGGCACCACCAGTACTGCCGGGGAAAGTGCAGCAGCTGATTCTGATACTACCAGTACTGTAGGGGGAGGTGCGGCAGTTACAGGTACCAGGAGCGGTGATGATGTACAGATTACCACAGATGTTATTCGTAACAGCATTATAGACCTGGCTTATTTAAGAAAAGACGCCTCATTAGATACACGTATCTCCGTACGTTATCACAAGGTGGCTTATAGTGATAATCCACTCGATCGCATCATTCGGGATTTTGGTTTGCAGTTTAGTTATCCGGTGACACAACTACTTACAAGTAGCACTTATATCAATCATAACCGAAGTAAACAACTTGATACGGGGCGTAAGGATAAAACTTATACCGTAGGTGGCAATTTAAGATATGACTTTTCTCGTAAAATACATAGCTTGTTTGATTTAAAGTACCGTGAAAAAGAAAGTACATTTGCACCAGAAAATTATAATGAATTCAGTGTTTATGTCAGCCTGGTTTATGGCTTTGGTGATGTGGTTCGTCCTACAAGAGCAGGCGTTTTTTGATCGAGTAGATTTTTATGCACAAGTCTTTAGGGCATCTCTAATAATCCCATCCTTTGGTTCGCCTGCCTGCTGCAGGCAGGTTAATCGCACCGCCTTCCTGGCTCTTTGCACCATAATTGTAAACATGGCCGTCCATCCATGGACTAGTGGCACACGGATGTGCCGTTAACGAACCAAAGGACGGACATAACAGCACATCCATGTGCTACTACTGGTTCGTGAACGGTACTTCCATGTGCCACTGCTCCACGAAGGTAGCTGCTAAGCAACTTTTTAGCTCTCAACTGTTTATAAACCTGTCCAGACTGCGATAACTAATCGCTTCGGTAAGATGCGCCGTTTCGATATTTTGGCTATCTTCAATATCAGCAATCGTTCGCGCCAGTTTTAATATTCGATGATAAGCACGGGCAGACAGTTTTAATTTATCCATGGCTTTATCGAGTAATAATTTTTCTTTTTGTTTTAGCTGGCAATAACTTTCTATTTCTTTCACCTTTAATTCGGCATTAAAGCGTGGTCCGCGTTTTTGCTGGTGCTGAAATGCATTATTAACACGCTGCCTAATTTGCTCGCTACTCTCTCCTTTTGGCGCATTGTTATCCAGTGCCTGTTTGTCAATGCGTGGTACTTCGATATGAATATCAATGCGATCAAGAAACGGTGCTGAGATACGGTTGCGATGTTTTAGCTGTTGCTGCACCGTACAGCGACACAGGTTTTTGCTATCACAGGTGTAACCCTGCGGGCAGGGGT
>JAFLJY010000094.1 GCA_022712755.1 Gammaproteobacteria bacterium | reverse complement strand
GGCCCGCGAATTGGGGGTAAATTTTCGCGCCACCGCCGGTCCGGTCATCGCCAAGGCAGGAGATCTGGCCGCTTTACTAACCAACCTTGAAGAACGCGATGTGCTGTTTATCGATGAAATTCATCGTCTTAATCCAGCTGTTGAAGAAATCCTTTATCCGGCCATGGAAGATTTCCAACTTGACCTGATCATCGGTGAGGGACCGGCAGCTCGCTCGGTACGCATTGATCTGGCCCCCTTTACGCTGGTCGGTGCCACCACCCGCACCGGGCTTTTAACCACCCCATTGCGTGATCGTTTTGGTATTCCGGTTCGGCTGGAGTTTTACAACGATGACGAGTTGCTCGAAATTGTTTCGCGCGGTGCACGGGTGCTGGGCATCTCGATGAAGCAAGATGGGGCACGCGAAATTGCCAAACGCTCGCGCGGCACCCCGCGCATTGCCGGGCGTCTGTTGCGCCGGGTCCGTGATTTTGCCGCTGTGGACAAAATTGAAATTATTGACGCAATTGTTGCAGATTATGCCCTTGGCCATCTTGAAGTGGACACCCGCGGCCTCGACTCTCTTGATCATCGCTACCTTCATTGCATTGCCGTCAACTTTGGTGGCGGGCCGGTTGGTGTCGAGACCATTGCTGCGTCTTTGTCCGAAGCTCGCGATGCCATTGAAGAAATTATCGAGCCCTATCTGATCCAGCAGGGGTTTGTTAATCGCACCCCGCGCGGTCGCATACTCACCCCTCATGCCTTCAAACATCTTGGCATGATGACCCCCACCGAGCTGGCGTCACGCCAAACCGAGTTGTTTACCGGGGATGAAAATGACTGAATCCCAGCCATGGCCTGACCTTGCCGGAAAGATTATCAACAACATGCATGTGTTACCGGTCAGGGTTTATTACGAAGACACCGATTTTTCCGGCTTTGTCTACCACGCCAATTATTTGAAGTTCTGCGAACGGGCCCGTTCGGACTGCCTGCGCCTGCTCGATATCCATCACCATGAACTTGAGACCAACAGCCAGTCAGGCTTTGTTGTCCGCCAGATGAATTGCGATTTTCTCCAACCGGCACAAATTGACGATACTCTGGAAATTCAAACCCGGTTCAAATCTGCCAAAGGAGCAAGAATGCACCTTGATCAATCCGTTTGGCGTGACAAAACCTGCCTGTTTACTGCGCAGGTAACCGCTGCGCTAATTGATGGCAAAGGGCGGCCAAGACGGTTTACACAACAAATGATGCAGGCATTTTCTACACTTCACGCGTCATAGTTGCGCATTGCATTAAAACGGCCTCAGTAGTAACTCATCATTAACCATAAAATGACCAGTGTATGATTAAATAACATTAAGGTGAGTAGTGCACCAAATAATGCCTGTTTGCCGCTGTTTTGACATAGTTTTTTGATGTGCGTTACATCACATTTTTAATGGTGGGATTCAAATGGAAGTGGAAATAGCGCAAACTGCTGCGCAAGACGGTGGCCAGAACCTGATGGAACTGTTTTGGCAAGCCCATATTGTTGTGAAAATAGTCATGCTGGGGCTGGTCTTGGCCTCGATTGGCTGTTGGGCAATTGTCTTTGAGAAGTACGCTGTCATCGGCAAGGCCAAACGCGCCAATGCCCGGTTTGAGCAATTATTCTGGTCCGGGCAGTCGCTTGATGATTTGTATTTAACCCTTGGCCCCAAAAACAACCAGACCATGGCCGCCCTGTTTATGGCCGCCATGCGCGAATGGAAACGCTCCCAGGAAAGCGTTATGCGGGCTGGGTTTCAGGGTATGGAAAAACGCATTGAAAAGGTCATGGATGTCCAGTTGCAGCGCGAAATGGCCCGCCTTGATGCCCGCTTGCTGTTTTTGGCAACAGTGGGTTCATCGGCGCCTTTTATTGGCCTGTTTGGTACGGTATGGGGAATTATGAACTCGTTCCGCGCCATCGCCGTTTCAAAAAGCACCAATCTGGCTGTTGTGGCCCCCGGCCTTGCCGAAGCGTTGTTTGCGACAGCTCTTGGCTTGCTGGCAGCGATCCCGGCGGTTATTTTTTACAACAAATTTGCCTCTGATACTGGTAAGATAGCTGCTCAACTGGAGAATTTCGCCGATGAATTTTCCGCCATTATTTCACGCCAGACCGATGAAAGGATGTAACTGAAATGAGCGCATCTGTTGGGAACGCCGGTGGTGGCAGACGTCGCAGACGCGGCTCTGGCCATGTGCCGATGTCAGAAATCAACGTCACTCCCTTTGTTGATGTGATGCTGGTGCTGCTGATCATATTCATGGTTGCAGCCCCGTTGCTGACAGTTGGTGTGCCAATCGAACTGCCTGAGACCCAAGCCAGAGAATTGCAGGGCGACAACGAACCCCTTACAGTTACTGTCCAACCCGACGGCAAGGTTTATCTGCAGGAAACCGAGATTGAATTGGACACACTGGTGACGAAATTGCAAGCTATAGCCAAAAACGGCTTCGAAGAGCGTATTTTTGTGCGCGGTGACAAAGCGGTGGGTTACGGTCGGGTAATGGAAGTGATGGGAACACTGAACCGGGCCGGATTTAAACGTATTGGTCTGGTAACAGCACCTCAAGATGGGACTAAGTAACAAAACTTCATGCGTATCGGGTTAAGCATATCATTTTCCATTCACGCAGCTATTTTGTTGGCCGCGGTTGTAGTGTTGCCCGAACCAGACAAGTTTTTGCCAGTAAAAGAAGAGTCAATCCCCGTTGAAATTGTGGAGTTTTCAGACATCTCCGAACGGGTCGTCACAACGACCGAAGCCAAAACTGACCCACCCAAAAAGGCCCTGCCGCGCAAAGTTGAAGAAATCGGCGAACCAGTACCAGATGCAGAACTCGCAAAGGAAGTAAAAAAGGCCGCGCTGGAACCCCAGCCCGAACCAACTCCCGAACCTGAAAAAAAGGAGCCTGAACCTCCTGCACCTGATCCCGTCAAAGAGCTGATCGAGAAGGTCGAAAAACAGCCCGAAGCAGAGCCAGAACCAGAGCCAAAAAAAGCAGAAGCTGCTGCCAAGCCAATCCCTGTCCCGCGTCGCAAGCCAAAAGTACCAAAATCCTTCAAGGTAGCTGAAAAAAAGCCACAAAAGAAAAAACCAAAACTTGATCTCAACAAACTAAGCGCCTTGTTAAATAAAATTGATGACAAGCGCACCGCGCCACGCAATGCTGTTGATGAAACAGGTACACCGGCCACCGGTGAAATAGCCAATCTGATTGGCCAGGACCAGAAACTAACCGGCAATGAAATCGACTGGTTGATTTCGCGCATCGGTCAATGCTGGTCACCGCCAATAGGCATGAAAGAATCTGGCGCTGTTATCCCTCGCATTCAGTTTGAAATGGACATTGAAGGCAACGTAATCGGCACTCCGCGCGTAACCAATGGTTCCTCAAACCCTTTGTTTGATGTTGCTGTTCGCAGCGCAATTAACGCAATTTACGGCTGCGCCCCCTATGCGCAAATGCCGCCGGAAAAATACAACAAATGGCGTAACATTGCTGTAAAATTTGACCCGAGAATAATGCTCGGCATAAATTAGTCACACGAATGGACAAAGTATTGAAAAAAATTGGGGCATTTTGAAATATGATGGTTAAAAGCTTTTTTGCTCAAGGCAGTGCGCTCAACATGCTCGTGCTTTTGGGAGCACTGTTCATCGGCATTGTCGGGTTCAGCCCCAGCGCCATGGCACAATTGGAAATTGACATCACCAAAGGCCGTGTCAAACCACTGCCGATCGCTTTGCCTGATTTTGTTGGTACCAATACCGAGCAAAACCTTGCCCGTGACATTACCGGTATCATTGGTAACGATCTGGCAAATTCCGGTCTGTTTGAACCCCTGCCACAAGCCTCATATATCGAACAAATCACCAATTTCAGCCAACAGCCGCGCTTTGGCGACTGGCGCACCATTCAGGCCCAGGCTTTGGTCACGGGTCAGGTGACAATTCAAAGCGATGGCCGGGTCCGGGCCCAGTTTCGCCTGTGGGATATTTTTGGCCAAAAGCAGATAACCGGCCTGCAATTTGTAACCCCAAAGCGCAATTGGCGCCGCATTGGCCATTTGATAGCTGATGCTATCTACAAGTCATTGACCGGCGAAGAGGGTTATTTCGACACTCGCATCGTATTCATCTCTGAGAGCGGACCCAAAAACAAACGGGTCAAAAAACTCTCGATCATGGATCAGGATGGTTTTAATGTTCGTGAGCTGACGAGCGGTCGCTCGCTGGTTCTGACTCCACGCTTTTCACCAAGTTCGCAAGAAATCACCTACATGTCCTATGCTGATGGCAAGCCGCGGGTTTATTTGTTTAACCTGCAAAGCGGCCAGCGCGAGGTGGTCGGTGTGTTCCCCAACATGAGCTTTTCCCCCCGGTTTGGCCCGCGTGGTCGCAAGGTTGTGATGAGCCTGCAACAAGGGGCAAATTCCAATATCTATATGCTCGACCTGCAAACCAGAACAACGCTGCAATTAACCAATACCCCGGCAATTGATACGGCCCCGTCTTTCTCGCCCAATGGTAAAAATATCGTTTTTGAATCAGACCGTGACGGTCGCCAACAACTTTATGTTATGGCTGCAAATGGCACCGGCCCACGTCGGATCAGCTTTGGCACCGGCACCTATTCTACCCCCGTGTGGTCGCCGCGCGGCGATCTTATTGCCTTTACCAAACAAAGCGGTGGACGATTTTCAATTGGCGTCATGCGTCCAGATGGTTCTGGTGAGAGAATATTAACCTCAGGCTATCACAATGAAGGCCCAGA
>JAFLJY010000093.1 GCA_022712755.1 Gammaproteobacteria bacterium | reverse complement strand
GCTACCTTTGCGTGTTTTGCGGATCCAATGTTTTAGTTTTTTTCTGCTAGTTTCCAGTTGATTGTTTGCCCGGCTAAAAAAGGCACCAGTGTGTCATCGCCGAGTGTGTAGTGGTCTGGTACTTGCCAGTCTTCTTTTATGAGTGTAATGCTATTTGTATTGCGCGGCAAACCATAAAAATCAGGGCCGTTAAAACTGGCAAAAGCTTCCAGTTTATCCAGTGCATTTTGTTGCTCAAAAATAGAAGTATAAATTTCAATAGCAGCATGTGCAGAAAAAATACCGGCGCAGCCACAGGCACTTTCTTTTTTGTGTCTGGCATGGGGAGCGCTGTCGGTGCCTAAAAAGAATTGTTTGTTGCCGGAGCGAATAACCGCTAATAATGCCTGTTGGTGAATGTCGCGTTTTAATACTGGCAGGCAGTAGTTGTGTGGTCGCAGTCCGCCCTGAAACATGGCGTTGCGATTGTACAATAAATGATGAGGTGTAATGGTGGCGGCAATATTGTTGCCCGCTTGCAACACAAAATCAGCGGCTTCTTTGGTGGTGATGTGCTCGAATACGATTTTTAATTCAGGAAATCGTAAAGTTAATGGTTGTAATATTTTGTCGATAAAAACTTTTTCACGATCAAAAACATCGATTTCAGGTGTTGTCACTTCACCATGAACTAATAAGGGCAAACCTGCTTTTTGCATTTCTTCCAGTGCTGCATCACACAGTCGAATATCAGTGACACCCGCGTCAGAGTTGGTTGTCGCACCAGCAGGGTAGAGTTTAACTCCCTTGATAAAGCAGCTTTTACGGGCAGCAATAATTTCATCGGCTGAAGTATTATCGGTGAGATAAAGGGTCATCAAAGGTTCAAAATCAGTACCTTCAACCGCGCCGAGAATCCGATCAAGATATTCTACTGCCTTTACAACAGTGGTAACAGGTGGATTCAGATTAGGCATAATAATGGCACGTGCGAACTGTTTTGCGGTAAACGGCGCGACATGCTTTAAAACCTCGCCATCGCGCATGTGTAAGTGCCAGTCGTCAGGTCGGGTGATTGTTATCGTGGTTTTTGTCATAATAGGCCTATGTTCTTTATTGTTCCGTATTATGCCTTAACCTTATATGACTGACCTACAAAAAATACTGTTTTTATTGTTTTTAAAATCTGCACCGCAGGATTTGTCATATTCATCGCGATTGACTATGAGGTTACTGGTGGCTTATGTGGTTTCGGGTTTTATTGTTTTACAAACCACGTTAAATCCAGATGATATATTTGCAGGAATACTATTAGGCGTCTTTGTACAATTTTCCTTTATTTATCTGGTGCTGCGAGCTTTAGCTAAAGGTTCTCGATTTTTGCAAACATTTTGTGCTGTTATAGGCGTCGGAATATTTTTTAATTTATTTTCCTGGCCGGTGTTTTCAATGTTGTCCAGTGCTTCAATAAGTGATGCAACAAAATCATCCATGTCGTTAATGTTTTTAATGTTAATCAGCTGGGAAGTGTTAGTAAAAGCATACATATTCCGGCACGCACTGGAAATGAAAATGTTCAGTGCCATGGCGTTGTCATTTTCATTGTTATTTATATCTGTTGCGTTATCGCAATTATTTTTTCCGGCAGAAGGAGTGGCGTAGGTGAAAATTCATATCTTAGGTATTTGTGGCACCTTTATGGGTGGCATTGCCTTACTGGCAAAACAGGCTGGACATGAAGTCAGTGGCTGTGATGCCAATGTCTACCCGCCGATGAGTAATCAGTTGCAAGAGCAGGGTATTGTTTTGTGTGAAGGCTTTTTTGCTAGAGACATTCCTGACGATGTGGACGAGGTAGTCATTGGTAATGCCCTGTCACGTGGTAATGAAGCGGTTGAATATGTGTTAAATAAAAACATTTCATACTCATCCGGGCCAGAGTGGTTAGCCAAACATGTGTTAAAGGAACGTTGGGTTTTAGCTGTTGCCGGTACCCATGGCAAAACCACGACCGCAAGTATGCTTGCCTGGATATTGCAGTACGCCGGTTTGAATCCCGGTTTTTTAATCGGTGGTATTCCTGCTAATTTCGGTTTGTCTGCGCGTATCGGTGAAGCCCCCTTTTTTGTGGTTGAGGCTGATGAATATGACACTGCATTTTTTGATAAACGCTCGAAGTTTGTACATTACCACCCTCGAACTGCGGTGTTGAATAATCTTGAATTTGATCACGCCGATATTTTTGAAAACCTGGATGCCATTAAAAAACAGTTCCACCATTTCGTGCGCACCATTCCTGGTGACGGCTTAATTGTGAAAAATGGTGACGATGAAAACATCACAGCGGTGCTGTCGCAGGGTTGTTGGTCTGAAGTTGCTGCATTTCATCAGATGCATGATACTAATCATCGTGATGATGACTGGTCGATTGGCAAAACCAGCAAAGATGGAAAACAGTTTGAAGTGTTGCTGGATGGCAAGGTGGTTGCTAACGTGAACTGGTTTATACACGGTTTACATAACCGGATGAATGCACTGGCGGCTATTGCCGCGGCGCAGCATGCCGGCGTACCGGTGGAATTTTCCTGTGAAGCGCTGAAAGAGTTTAAAGGCATTAGACGCCGGCTTGAAATCAGAGGCGTAGTAAATGAGATAACGGTGATAGATGATTTCGCCCACCATCCGACCGCCATCAAAGAAACGTTAACAGCAATGAAAGAAGTGCAGGGTAATGGAAAAGTATTTGCCGTGTTAGAGCCGCGATCAAATACCATGCGTATGGGCATTCATAAAGATAGCCTAAGCGATTCGTGGCAACAGGCAGATGAAATATGTTTATACCAGCCTGAAGGACTGGACTGGAATCTTGCAGATGTTGCTCAGCAGTCTAAAGTACCAGCTACTATTTTTTCAAGTACGGATAAAATAATTGAACACCTGACTTCTAAAGCAAAAAGTGGCGACCATATTCTGATTATGAGTAATGGCGGTTTTGAAGCAATACATCAACGCCTGCTTGACGCTTTGCAGCATAATAGGTGAACAGAAAATTATTATCCACAGATAAAAAATAATTACTACTTTAAACATCTGTGTTTATTTGTGTCCATCTGTGGAAAAAATGTTTTTGAGAATTTTAATGAATAGTGAAAATAGACGAATAGTATCTCTGGCGATTACTGGCGCATCCGGTGTACAGTATGGGTTTCGACTGTTAGAAATATTATTGC
>JAFLJY010000259.1 GCA_022712755.1 Gammaproteobacteria bacterium | reverse complement strand
CCCCACAATGCCGCTGGCAGTGGAGAATACGGCGCAGGTGAGAAGGGCGGCAACCGCCATTGAGCCGGGCAGATTGCGCGCCGCCAGTTGCAGGCTGTCAAACAGGCGGTTGACGATATTGGCGCGCTCCACCACATAGCCCATGAACAAAAACAGCGGGATGGCGACAAGCGTGTCGTTTTCCATCACCGAATAGGTATTCTGGTTCAGCAGATAGAAAATCTTGTTGCTGAAAACATCCGCCAACCCCTCAATAGAGTCCAAATCGAGATAGGCATAATAGCCAAAGCCAACCCCCATCGCCAGCAGCGTGAAGGCAACGGGAAAGCCCAGCATCACCAGAAAGATGAACAGGGACAACATGAGAATGGCGACTTCAGGATTAGTCATAAGGGGACGGTTCCGTTTGGTTTTTCTTGTTTATTTTTGAGGCAAGTCTATGTGCATCAGGCTATCTTCTGTTTCTCGAACATCATCCAGCCGTTCCAGCCAGACGCCGGATTTCATGGCTTTCCAGCAGCGCATAAGCTCAGCAAACCCCTGCAGGATCAAAAGGCCACCAGCGACGGGAATGAGTGTTTTGAAAAAGTAGATCTGGATGCGAGCGGGACTGTTCCAGCTCACCTCTTTATAGCGCCAGCTGTCGGAGGCGATCTCGGCGCCATACCAAAAAAGAGCCAGCATACCTGGAAAGAAGAACAAAAGATAAAGTGTGAAGTCGACGCGTGCCTGCCATTTGACGGACCATAGTCGATAGAGAATGTCGGCGCGCACATGGGCGTCTTGCGCGAGGGCATAGGGGCCGCACATCAAGAACAAGGCTCCATACATCTGCACCATCATGTCAAAGGCCCAGACGGTCGGAGCGTTCAGCACATAGCGCACAAAAACCTCATAAGCGACAGAAAAGGTCAGGATCAGGATGCACCATCCAAAGGCTCGTCCGACCCAGATGCTCAGACTCTCGATCGCATGAATTAAAGCAGTCAAGTCACTTCCCCCAAAGATTCTCAACGCGGAACCTATCATAGAAATATGGGATATTGGTCTGTGCACCGAGCGTAAGGCTGGTCACAGAACCGCAAGGTCAGGGCGGGCGCTGGTCTTTTTGCTCCCGCCCTGAATTTTGCATGTCACGTCAAGCGTGACTTAACCGAAGTAATGCTTGTATGCCAGCTTGTAATCAGGCTGGTTGAGGTTCAGGTAGCCCATCACCTCTTTGGCATATTTCATTTGTGATTCAACGACTTTGGCAAAGAAAGGATCAGATGCCGAGAGGCGTGCAACCACTTTATCCCAGGCGGCCAGTTCTGCAGCCATGACGCTATCGGGTGTGCGATAGACATTGACGCCCTGCGTTCTCAGTTTGGCCAGATCTTCGGAATAACGCTTGGTGTTATGCCAGTAGAAGTTGGAGTTTTCAGCTTCTGACGCATAGCGCAGGATATTTTGCAGCTCTGGAGCCAGCTTGTTGTACATTTTCTTGTTGAAGCTGACTTCAAAGAATTCCTGTGACTGATGGAAGCTGGCGAGATGGTAATGCTTGGACACGTCCTGCATTCCAAAATCGCGATCAGAGGTTGGATTGTTAAATTCCGCTGCATCAATCAGGCCAGATTTCATGGCTGGCTGAATTTCGCCACCAGGAAGTTGCACAACTGACATGCCCATTTCCAGCATGACATCAGCAGCGAGACCAACGGTACGATATTTCAGCCCCTTCATCTGGGAAGCGTCTTTGATTTCTTCTTTAAACCAACCAAGCGGTTGTGCTGGCATGGGACTGTTAAAGAAGCTCACCACGTTGAGACCAAGTTTGGCCATCAGTTCATCAAACAATTGCTGTCCGCCACCATAATGGACCCAGCCAAGCACTTCCTGGCTCGACCAGCCAAAGCAGGGGCCGGTGCCAAATAGCGAAGCTGATTTTGATTTGGAGTACCAATAGGCTGGCACATAGTGACAGGCATCAAGCACGCCGCGATGCACGGCATCTTGCATCTGAGAGGTTTTGACCACCGAATTAACGGAGAGCAGATCGATTTTCAGATCTTTACCGGCCATGGCGTGAACGCGGTCAACATAGGACTTGGCATTTTCAAGGAAAATACCGCCACCCCAGGCTGCCTGCAATTTGATGGTTTTGGTTTTCGCATGCGATACATGCGGCATGGCAACAGCGGCGGTCACACCTGCAACAGCTGCGGCACCACCCTTAAGAAATTTCCGACGTGTGGCGACTTTGTCGGTCTTGTTTGAATCATCAGTCATATTTGTTTCTCCGTGCTTTTTTATTTTTGACTACTCATTCTCAAAGTATGAGGGGCATCTGGCAATTGATGGCCCATTGCTGTATGTGGCACTTTGTCAACTTGATTTTTCCGCATACGCGAAAAAGATAGCAACTATCCGTAATCAAAGCAACAGTTTTCCCCCTATTGTGATGACTGTTTGGCGGGAAATAAGCGTTCTGTAATCTTGCCCTGTTCGCATTGCTTTTCGATGATTGTTCAATGGCTTGATCGAACAATCCAATTCAGTGATGCGCGGGAGTGGCACAGGTTCGCAAATGGAGTTTACAGCAATAGTTGCGGTGGCTCCAGGAGCCTCTTTTCGATATGTTTTTAGTATTTCACCGATAGTTCCTCCCGGGTTATTCAAGCGGTTTGGCGCTTTTTATCTTGTCTTTAGGGCGCAACGCGCTTGTAGCGTTGATTTACAGGCTCCCGCAATGAGCCTAGCACGCCGGTGCTGGATGATAATATTCGCTTTATTGGGTAGGGTCAGTACGTAATGTTTGGTATTTTCCATACCGACTAATACGCACGGAAACATGTGCTTTTTCGTGATATGTTCGAGGCTTCATGCATAACGGGCGATCGTTTCGGGAAAGTCGACACAATGAATTTGACACAAAAGGTACTTTTGCTGGCAACAGTGCCACTGCTATTGGTCATTTCGGTCATCACATTTGTTGTGACATATCAGGCGCAATCCTTGTCGAAGTACGAAATCGCTTCCTTTGAACGCGCCATGCTGGCAGCAAAGAAATCCGAACTTTTGAATTATCTGCGCCTCGCCGAAACAAGCATTCGTCATATTTATGACGGCGCCGGAGCCAATGACAGGCATGCAAAAAACCGCGTCAAGGAGGTGTTGAATGCTCTCACCTATGGCGCCGATGGTTATTTCTTTGTCTATGATTTCAAGGGTAATAATCTCGTTCATCCAAGGCAACCGCATCGCGTTGGTCGCAACTGGCTGGGTCTCAAGGATCCGCATGGCAATTTTGTTATCCAGAACCTTATCAAGCGCGCCAGGGAAGGGGGCGGCTATCATCGCTATTACTGGGAAAAACCTTCCACCAAAGAAGTCGTTGACAAGATCAGTTATGCCATTGCCCTTGATAGATGGGGATGGATGCTGGGCACCGGGCTTTATATTGATGATGTGGCGCAACAGGTCAAAACCGTCGAGCGTGAAGTCTCGCAGCGCATTAACGAGACCTCGTTGATCATTCTTGGCATCACCCTGTTTTCTCTGTTCACGGTTTTTGTCACGGGGTTGGCGATCAATCTGCATGAAAGACGCCTTGCTGATGTCAAGCAAAAAGTCTTGACGCAGCGCGTAATCGAAACCCAGGAAGAGGAGCGCGGGCGTGTGGCAAGGGAGTTGCACGATGGGATCAGTCAAATTCTAGTATCGGTCAAATATGCCCTGGAACTGGCCCTGAGCAAAGCCAGAAATCAAGATGCGGATGCGTGGCAATCGATCGAAAAAGGGACGCAGGGGCTCGATATGGCCATCACGGAAGTCCGCCGTATTTCCCGTGACTTGCGCCCCAGCGCTCTTGATGATCTGGGTCTTTCTCCAGCCCTTGAGAGCCTGGCGGATGAATTTTCCAAACGAACCGATATAGCAGTTGAAATCAGCACGGTAGCTTTTCGAAATATGCTCCCAGATGATGCAAAAACCACCTTGTTTCGGGTGGCTCAAGAGGCTTTGACCAATATTGAGCGCCATGCCGGTGCCGATCATGTAAAAATTGAACTTTGTGCTCCCCGAGGCGCTGTGACCCTGTCTATTTCCGACAATGGCCGGGGATTTGATCCCAATGCTCTTGAGGCCGGTAAAAGCCCGTTCAAAGGCATCGGTCTACGCAATATGCAAGAGCGGCTTGAATATCATAATGGCAAGTTGAAAATCTTTTCGACGAGTAGGCAAACAACAATAGAGGCGCGGCTTCCAAAGGGCGTTCTTTTAATGAAGAGCCATGACCTCAGATCATAAACTCATAAACGGATTTCGACTGTGTTGACCAAATTGATGACAGGCCCCAAGAAAAATGCAGAATGAAAAAAAACATATAAGGGTATTGCTAGTGGATGATCATCCTC
>JAFLJY010000092.1 GCA_022712755.1 Gammaproteobacteria bacterium | reverse complement strand
GGCTGGCGGCAATAAAAATCAGCAGTAGCGGATATCTTCTTCGCTTGTTGACGCTCTTGCTCAAAACAAAGGGTGCGAGTTGCGGGTCGATAATGCCTGTCCAGTTTTTATTGCTGGTTTTTCTTTTGTACAACAGCAATAAGAATAAAATCAGGGGGATAAAGGCATAAAACCAGTCTGCACGGATAAAATATGGCATAACCGATGGCAGTTTTTCTATTATTGGTGCGACTTCACTCGCTAACGATTGCAGTAAATCATTCATGGCGAGATTTTAGTTTAACGTTGCTGTTGAAAAAATGCGGAACATATAAAAATACAACCAGCATAACGGCAAAAAACAAACTTGCCATTAATGGAATATAAAACAGAGCTTTTATCGGACGGTAGCTTTTGACATCTTTTTCCACTGCTTCAAGTTCATCAAGCAGTTGATAAATTTCGACTAAATCACTGGTATTGTAAGCACGAAAATATTGCCCGCCGGTCATTTTTGCTACCTGACGTAAGGTGGTCTCATCCACTTCTCTTGAGCCACGACTTGCAATACCAATGGTGTAAATTTTAAGCCCTTTCTTCGCTGCAATTTCAGCCGCCTTCAGTGGTGTTAGCTCGCCCCGATTGCTCACCCCATCAGTGAGTAAAATTAATACCTGTTCAGTACTTATATTTTTATTTGACTGCTCAGAAGATGAATCACTAAGGTTATTTTGCTGAGCACTTAAACGTTTTACCGCAAGACCAATGGCATCACCAATGGCGGTTGCCTGCCCGGCAAGACCAGTGAAGGCTTCCTGTAACAGAATGTTGACCGTGGTTCGGTCAAAGGTGAGCGGAGCCTGTACATAGGCCTGATCAGCAAAGATGATGAGACCGATACGGTCACCAACGCGTTTTTCGATAAAGGCGCTAGCAACGGCTTTGGTGGCAGTAATACGAGAAACTGATCGTAAATTATGCCGTATCGGTTGATCCATGCTTTTAGAAAAATCAATCGCCAGCATTAAATCACGGCCGCTTACCGGTAGCTCAATAGCATCACCTGTCCATTGTGGTCTGCTGGCGGAAAGTAGCAGACACAGCCAGGCGAGTGTGTACAGCAGTAAAGGCCAGCGCGTGGTTTTGTTGACCATGCCATTAGCTTTTAAATTCTGGTACTCAGTCAGGTGAGGCACTCGTAGGGCAGAATCATTATTTTGCCTGGCGCGAGGCAGTAGTGCACGTAACAAAAAAGGCAGGGGGAAAGCGGCTAATGCCCAGGGCCAGAGAAATGAAATGGCCATCAGTTAGAACCTGCATTTTTTTTATGTGATGAGCGCAACCAGAATTCACATAAGTCGATCAGCTTTTGTCCATCCTTTGGTCCGTAAATCGCACCGCCATCCATGGCTCCTTGCGAAATACCGTCCTTCCTGGACATAACAGCACATCCATGTGCTACTACTGTGTCAAAGTCCAGCTTGCTGTCTTCTGCCATGTAAGGCGCAGTGAGTAGCACCTTGCCGATATTACTTTGAAATTTTTTGCCTGAGTTTTTAGTATTGCCGGTATCAAGCCAACTCAACCAGTCATCACCGGTTAACCCGGCAGTATCTTTAGCAGGGTAATAACTAATGCTGGCACGGCGTAATAAAATAGATAATGATTTTGCTAATGCGGATTCATTTTGTGTTTGTTTGTAGTGTTGTTTGATGTGTTCAAGCTCGGATTTTATGTCACGTTTAAGTTGCCGGCTGATATAAGTTTTCCTGGAGATTTTTCTGCTAACAAAAAAAACAATGATAAATAACAGTGTGGCACCAGCAAGAATCCACCAACCAGGCGCAAGTGGCCACCAGAAAATGGCTTCAGGCAAATGTATATCCCGTAAATTTAATGTTTCAGGGTTTAAACCTTGTGGAATCATGCTCTGCTCATTCATGCATTCGCATCCCGGTATTGAGCGTGATGTTGTTTTGATCTGGCACTATTATTATGGCTAACACCAAGGCCTTGTTTTAGTTTGGGAATAGTATTGTCATCAGTTGAAATGTTGATTAAGTGAATACGATGCTGCCGACAAAATGTTTTTAATTTATCATCATGAGTTAAATAATGTTGATGGTATTCATTTCTGGTTTTTTGGTTGGCGGTTTGTATTTGGCATTCGTTTACCCCGTCAGTTAAGCGGTAGCTGCCTGCTTTTGGCAAGCTGATTTCAAACGGGTCTTTGATGTTAATTAAAACAATGTCATTATTGCGTGAGATGGCCGTTAACTGCGAAAAGGTTTTTTCATTTGCATCATGAAACAGTTCATAAAAGTCACTCATTATAAAAATTAAACTACCGGGGTGAGTGACTTTGTGTAAACGCGAGAGTGCAGAAGTTTTGTCACTAGCTAATTGTGTATTTGATTGTTGAGTGGTTTTGTCACGATGAGACCATGCTTTATGTTTTGTACAACGACCAATAAAATCAAGTACCGCAGTTTTGCCGCGACGGGGTTTTATTTCTACGTGCTCCTCTGATGAAAAAATCAAACCGCCAATGCGGTCATTGTTTTTTGCGGCACTCCAGGCAATTAATGCGGCAATTTCAGTGGCAATGACCGCTTTGAATTTATTGCGGGTGGCAAACATCATCGAAGCGCTGAGGTCGAGCATAAGTAAAACAGGGCGTTCGCGTTCTTCACGAAATACTTTGGTGTGTGCGGTACCGGTGCGCGCGGTGACTCGCCAGTCCATGTTGCGGATATCGTCGCCTGCCTGGTAAATACGCGATTCATCAAACTCCATGCCGCGACCTTTAAACGTAGACAGATAAGCCCCCCCCTGTTTTGCATGAATTTTGCTCTTGTCCAGCAAGATTTGACTGGCCTGTAGGCGAAGTTGGATTAACGATTGTGCGCTAATCCAGGTGATGCCTTCGGCTTTGTTGTTGCTGTTCATATTTTGTTTTTATTCCACCGATAAAAATATTATTTATCCACAGATAAACGCAGATGAACACAGATTAAAGATAAAAACTGTATTAATTGTCTTGTTGTTATCTGTGTTCATCTGCGTTTATCTGTGGATAATATGTTTTTAAGGTACTGCAACCCGTGAAATAAGCTCCTGTATAAAACTGTCCGGTGTTACGCCATCGGCTTCCGCTTCGTAACTTAATATCACACGGTGACGTAATACATCAAAAGCAATCGCCTGAATATCGTCGGGGCTGACAAAATCACGCTGGTCTAACCAGGCATGGGCGCGGGCGCAACGGTCGAGGCCAATGCTGGCGCGTGGACTGGCGCCATATACCGACCAGTTCGCCAGGTCTTTACCGTATATGGCAGGCTGGCGTGTTGCCAGTACCAGTTGTAATAAATATTCTTCAAGATCTTCAGACAGGTGAACATCAAGCACCTCAGCGCGAGCAGCCAAAATACTTTGCTGGTTTATCTTTTCATTGTTCGTGTTATCGGTTGTAGTGCTGGCGCCAGCTATCTGGTTTTTAGCTTCTTCGCGAACCAGTTGTAGAATCTGTTTTTCAGCCGATGCTTCCGGGTAGCCGATGCTGCCGTGCATTAGAAAGCGGTCAAGTTGTGCTTCAGGTAGCAGGTAAGTACCTTCCTGCTCAATCGGGTTTTGTGTTGCCATCACCATAAATAAATCGGGCAATGGGTAGGTGGTTTTGCCAACCGTAATCTGGCGTTCTGCCATGGCTTCTAATAAAGCCGACTGCACTTTTGCCGGTGCACGGTTAATTTCATCGGCTAAAACCAGGTTGTGAAATAATGGTCCCTGTTGAAAATGAAAGCTGCCATCCTGCGGGCGGTAAACTTCAGTGCCGGTTAAATCGGCAGGTAGTAAATCGGGGGTAAACTGAATGCGATGAAAATTGCTTTCAATACCGTCACTTAACACCTTTATGGCTTTGGTTTTAGCCAGGCCAGGTGCGCCTTCGACCAGTAGATGGCCATCGGCTAATAAAGCGATTAACAGGCGATCGACCAGTTTTTCCTGACCGATGATGTGACTTTGAATATGTTGTTTGAGTTTAAGTATGGCTTTAAGGTTAGACATGATTATGTTTTTATGTCCATTGATGGACGGTATATAGAAAATGCAGGAGCAATTTTCTTATTAGTGTTATTTTCAATAGTGAAAGACGTTTTTGGGCGTTAAAAGTTCACTCCCAAATGGGGAGGTATTTTAGCGTTATTTGTGGTGTAATATGTGCCTGAATTTTCAATTTTCAACATCAGGTGCTTCCTGCTGCAAATGTTCGTGGCTGGAGGATAATCGGGAAGTTGGTGAGCCGCATATGGCAAACCCAACGCTGCCCCCGCAACGGTAATTGGTGAGATTCGTTTACTCACTGCGAATACTTGTTTTTATGGAAGCAGTATTCGTGGGAAGAGAATGAATCGGGTATTGATACGAATACACACCATAAGCCCGGAGACCGGCCTGATGTATATACTTTAGTTGCGGAGGGCGGCTGGCAAGGTATCAGTGATGCTGCTGTGATGTCATGTCAAGTCAAGGTAGTATCGCCGCCTCGTCTGCTATTCGCTTTTATATTTTATCTGTCTGGGCGAATTGTGCTTTCACTGCGTTATAAACTATCTTGTAAATCATCTTACACCGTGCTCTGCGTGTACCTTGCGCTGTTTCACAGCACGGTTGTGTGTGCCCAGGATGAAAAACTTCATGTATTGATTGATGAAGGCAGGTTAGACCGGGAAATTTCTGAAGTTGATAGAGAAACCACGTCTTCGGTGCATTCGGTGATAGAAGTGGATCGCTTGCGCGATAGTTTTATCAGTTTGCCAGAAATGCTCGAGCAAGAAGTCGGTGTGCAAATACGCTCCTCAGGTGGTGCCGGCGGCCTGTCTGTTATGGTTTTGCGTGGCTCCAGTAGTGAGCAGACGATCATTTACCTTGACGGTGTGCCGCTTAATGATGCTTCTGGTGGTTTTGTTGATTTAAGTCTGATTCCGCTTAATTCCATTGAGCGCATAGAAATCTACCGCGGCTCTACCCCGTTAGCTCTGGGGCGACCTTCCATAGGTGGCGCGGTAAATATTATTAGCGTAAAACCGGATAATTCTTTTACTGATCAGCTTACCAGCAGTGGGCAATTAAGTGCTTCAATAGCAAGTTTTCATACTTACAAATTAAGTGGTACAACGTCATTATCAAACAACACAGACGAGGTATTGTTGAGTGCAAGCTATCTGCAAAGTAAAAATGATTTTAGTTTTGTAAATGATAACGGCACACAGTTTAATCTGGCTGATGATCGTGTCGAAAAGCAAAATAATGACGGTGTTAAACATTTAAGCGTTTTAAGTAAATGGAAACACCGTATCAGCAAGAAGTTTGATACTGAGTTAAGGCTGGATGTTCTTGATCGTGAAAAACAAATTGCCAGTGTCAACAACAATGCTGATGTAAAAACCAGGTTAGATACGCAACAATATAATTTATTAGCGCAGTTGAACGTCAATGAATTATGGGCTAAAAATACCAGGGCAAATTTAAAGTTTTCGCTCACGCATAAAAATGAAGTGTTTGATGACTCGCTGGCGCAGATCGGTTTTATCAATCAGCGTACGACAAGCGTCAATAATAAAGTTGCTCTGCAGTTGTTTGCTGAAATTAATCAACAGCACTCACAGTGGAAGTTACTAACTGCATTAAGCCATGAAAGCTATGATACACAAAGCTCACTGGCAAGGGTTGAGAGCGGCATCAATACTCGTGATAGTGCTGAATTATCGTTAGAAAAAATCACCTATTTAGATCAGCAGCGATTAATTTTAAACCTGGTGTTACGTTATCAGGCAATTTTTGATGAGGTATCGACCGTATCTAACAGCTTTGGCGTGGTCACGCCCGGCTTTGATAAAACCTACCAATTTATTAACCCTCAACTGGGGGCAAAGTATCGTTTTAACAAACGAACTTATGTCACCGCCAATATCGGTCGTTATACCCGCGCACCTTCTTTTTTAGAATTATTTGGCGGTGATGGTTTATTGCGGGGTAATACAAGTTTAAAACAGGAAAGCTCACTTAATACCGATCTTGGCC
The DNA here is from genome assembly GCA_022712755.1 of Gammaproteobacteria bacterium. Classification (GTDB taxonomy): domain Bacteria; phylum Pseudomonadota; class Gammaproteobacteria; order SZUA-229; family SZUA-229. The sequence continues at coordinate 5,518 of JAFLJY010000092.1, read as the reverse complement.
TTACTTACACCTGGTATAAACCGTATAACTGGTTACATGATGCCGAGTTATATACCGGTGTTTTTTATAACAAAATAGAAGATTTAATCGTGCGCATTTTTAATGGTCAGGGTATCGGCATACCGCAGAATATTTCTGATGCGGTTATTCGCGGTTTTGAATCAACACTTAAAATAACACCATCTATACGCCATAGCGTTAATGTCAGTATTACATTAATAGACAGCATTAACCAGACAGAGATAACAAGTTTTAACGGTAAGGTTTTGCCGGGTTATTACCAGCAAAGTGTTAGCCTGCGTTATGCCTATTCGTTCAATCGTTGGCTAGTCAGTGCAGAAGCCGACATTAAACGAAACCTGTTTTATGACAGAAGTAACCTGCTACAAGGTGATGATGTCAATTTAATTAATCTGGGTCTGCGCCGTTATTTCCAAAATTCCAATATTGATTTCAGAATAAATAATATTCTGGATGAAAACATTCGTTACTTCCGAAATCGCCCAACACCGGGGCTTTCACTTTCCTTAACTTACAACCATTCATTTTGAAGAGATTATTATGAAAAATTTAAAACGTATTTTTTTGCAGCGTGTTATTTTACTTGCGTCGCTGTTAACACTGGCTTCGTGTTTTCACGATTCGGATCCTGTTTCGTCGGATATAACCACGAATACCAGTGCTATTGTGGCAACCATAGCAGCGGACTTTAGCAGTGGAGCGCATGCTGTGATAAGCGAGGATGAAAATAATGTTCGCATGGCATTAAACGATTTGCTGGCAACGGGCAGTGATATTACTGTGGCGGCTTTTAGTAATCATTTTTATCGAATCGAGCGTGCATTTGCTGGAAATAATATTACAAAATTTGCCAGCAGTGAGCCACAAACACCGGTTTGGCAATATTCCACTAATGATGCAGGCAGTGCTATTTTGAGCAATCCTTATGACATGGTTTTTGTCAGTGAAACCAAGGCCTATGTTTTACGGTATGGCACAGGTAAGGTATGGATTGTTAACCCTTCAGCCAGTACCGAAGCTGACTTTAAAACGGGTGAGTTAGACCTGTCAGCTTACGATACAGATGGTGTGCCAGATATGAGCAGTGCTGTGATAGTTGATGACCGTTTGTATATCACCTTGCAACGCCTGGTTAGCTTTGCGGTAACACAAAATGCTTATGTTGCTATATTTGATATTAATACAGACCAGGAAATTGATGCCAATATGGCCAGCAACACATTAAAAGGCATTCCATTAAAAACACGTAATCCATTCCATATTATCCATGAGCCTGCTTCAAATGTATTGTTCGTGCAGAGTGCTGGCACTTTCTCACAGGTAGGAAATACGGGCGGTATTGAGAAAATTGATCTTGCTGACCTGAGCACAACAGTAATTATAGATGATGGTGATACTATTACTTATCCTTATGGCTTAATTACTGAATTAGCCGCTGTTTCTGACAGTATTCTTTACTTTGTTGGTTCTACAGGTTTTGGTGTTACTGATAACACATTATATAGAATGAATTTAACCACAGAGGAGGTAACAGAAACCACCGTTAGCTCATTAATCAACACTCAAATAGCCTATTTAACGGTTGATGGTGATGGCTTACTTTGGGTCAGTGACAGCGCGAATGCAACGGTTCGAATTATTGACCCGGTAACAGGTGATGAGGTAGATGCACTTTCAACGAATCTTAATCCTGATAAAATTGTTTTTGTTAACTAAGGAAGCTCTGATTGAGTCGTGAATCGGCATCTTGCCACTTAAAATACCCTGCTTCTTCGTTGTGAAATTTCGTAATAGCTTTGCTATTACGCGCATTTCACGCCTTGAATCAGAGTGTTTTAAATGGCAATCTGTTCGACCCAGACTTAATCAGAGCTTCCCTAATCATTTTAATCTGTACATGATATGGCAAACCGCTTAACAAAAATCTACACTCGCACCGGCGATGACGGTACAACAGGCATGGCGGATGGCACACGATTAGCAAAAGATGCTTTGCTGGTTCATGCCATTGGTGAGGTTGATGAACTCAATAGCCAATTAGCGATCGTTGCCTGTTATGCGCCTGAGAATTTTGTCGGCATGATTCGGTCTATTCAGAATGACCTGTTTAATGTGGGTGCAGAATTAACTATGAGTGAATATTTGATAAAGCAAAAAAATGTTGCAGCCCTTGAGCAGTCACTGGATACTTTAAATAAGACTTTAACGCCACTTAAAGAATTTATTTTACCAGGTGGCGGACTCGCTGCGTCGCATTGTCATGTGGCTCGATCTGTTTGTCGGCGTTGTGAGCGCCTTTTGGTGACTTTAAATAAAAAGAATCCACTAAACAGTGATCTGATGGCTTACATTAATCGACTATCTGATTATTTATTTGTTCTGGCGCGGGTTATGAGTAAAGAGGCTGGTGAAAGTGAGGTTTACTGGAAATCAGACAGGGTGAAAAACGATAGTGAACAGTTGTAGATATGCGAATAGGTATTGACCTTGGCGGTACAAAAATTGAAGGCATTGCTTTATCAGAAGTAGGCAATGAATTGTTTCGTTTTCGCATACCCACACCACAAGGTGATTACTCCGGAATCTTAAAAAGCATAACAGATTTAGTTAATAAAATTGAAACCCAAACAGGCGAAAGGGGCAGTATTGGTCTCTGCACACCCGGCTCATTATCACCCGCTACCGGTTTAATGCGTAATTCGAATTCAGTGTGTTTGAATGGCAAACCGGTATTGGTAGATTTGCAGTCATTATTGCAAAGAGAAATTCGAATGGCCAACGATGCCAATTGTTTTGCATTGTCTGAAGCCGTTGACGGTGCGGCAAAAGAGGCTGCGGTGGTTTTTGGGGTCATTATTGGCACGGGCACCGGCGCAGGTGTGGTTATCAATAATAAAGTACTGGTCGGTGCAAATGCCATTGCCGGTGAGTGGGGGCATAACCCTTTACCCTGGCCGGAAGATGTTGAACTGCCCGGGCCGGAATGCTACTGCGGTAAAACCGGTTGTATCGAAACCTGGTTATCCGGCCCCGGTATAATGCGCGACCATGAGCTGCATAATAATATCTTTCTTGATGCCGAAACGCTGGATGGCAAAGCCCGTTTTGGTGATGAAGATGCCGATGAAACCCTGCAGCGATACGAGAATCGTCTGGCAAGAAGTTTGGCTCAGGTGATTAATATTTTAGATCCTGATGTCATCGTACTTGGCGGCGGCATGGGCAATATAAAACGCCTGTATAAAAACGTACCAAAAATATGGGGGGAGTATGTGTTTTCTGATGTGGTGAATACCAGATTATTAGCCCCTCTGCATGGCGACTCTTCCGGTGTTAGAGGGGCGGCCTGGTTGTGGAATGAGTAGTGTACTGCCTGCCCCTGGGGTGGTTGTCAGTACCACATCCATGTGGTTATTAACGCAGCCTGTTTAATCGCTGGGTTAATAGCTGGTGTGTATCAGGTAAAGATGCAGGGCGTTGCCTGCTTAGCCTTTAGCCTTGTATAGTTCGATGAGTTTTTTCATTTTTTCTACACCAATGACTTGAACCATGTGATTACGGCAGGCTAGTTTGTTCTTGATGATGGCACCACGTACATTAAGCATCTGGGAGGTGATTTCTTGTATTACGCTGCCAGGTGCTCCGGCTAGTGCGGCTTCATGCAGCTGTTTCTCCAGCTTGATGACGGTTTTTACCATCTCCATCATTTTCGGCTGAGCTTGCTTGCGCCAGGCTTTCAGTGCATTTTTTTGTTCGTCGTTGAGATCGAGCGTCTCAGGCTGCATTATGACCATCATCATCAGATTAGGCATGGGGTTGGCGTGTTTCATCGCCAGCATTTGCTCGGCTGAGGGTTTGGCCAGAGCCAGTGTGGAAAATAGCAGTGTCATTCCGGCTACTACAAAAATCAGTGATTGTTTCATGGATTTATACTCTTTAATATTAAGAGCGTGGAAGTATAAACAACCTTTCTAATCATAGTCAAATCGGGCTTATTGAGAAACTATGTTTACTTTTGTTCTGTTCTGTTGAAAATGATATTATTTCATACTCTCTAATTTAAGATACAAGTGATGCCCTTAATAAGCTTTCTTGCAAAACCCTCAGAAGATATATTGTGAATCTACTTAATAGCCCATTGGGTGACTTTACCTTAAATCGTTTTCCTTTAAGAAAAAAAGCCATGTTACGTGCCTGGGATGCAGCAGATGAATATCTGTTGCATTACCTTGCAGAAAACAAATTGCTTCAGGATGATACTTCGCTATTGATCGTTAATGATGGCTTTGGTGGCTTGTCCATTCCATTAAACAAATTTCAACCAGTGGTGATTAGCGATTCGTATTTATCCACACAGGCTATTCTATTAAATGCACAAAACAATAATATCGACGACGGTGTAATAACAATTATTGATAGTTTGTTAACGCCTGGTAGCACATTAAATGTCAGGTCTGTTACCGGTAATCATGTTGTGTTAATTAAAGTGCCAAAAAGTCTGGCAATGTTAGAAGATCAGTTGCATCGTATTCGCCCGCTGCTTGATGAACAGTCAGTCATTGTTGCTGCCGCCATGACAAAACATATCCATCTATCAACGCTGGCACTGTTTGAAAAAATCATTGGGCCAACAAAAACTTCTTTAGCGCGCAAAAAGTCACGATTAATTTTTAGTCAGTATGATGGTAGCCTAAAGGTTGCTAATAATCCGTATCCAAAATCCTGTGTGTTGCCCTATAAGCTGGACGATGTTGATATAAAAATAAACAATCACGCGGCAGTTTTTTCACAGGAAAAACTTGATGCGGGTGCGCGATTTTTTATTGAAAACATCCCCATTGAAAAAAAGTATAAAACGATAGTCGATTTAGGTTGCGGTAATGGAATTTTAGGGCTGATGGCAGCAATTAAAAATCCGCTGGCTAAAATAATTTTTACCGATGAATCTTATATGGCAGTGGAATCATCGATACAAAATTTTTTGTCGGTATTTGAAGATAGCCGTGAAGCTGAATTTTTGCAGACCGACTGTTTGCGTGGTGTTGCGGATAACAGTGTCTCATTAATTTTATGTAACCCGCCTTTTCATCAGGATCATGCAATCAATGATAATGTTGCCTGGCAGATGTTTTTAGAGTCTCGTGCTGCGCTGGAAAATAAAGGTGAGCTGTGGGTTATCGGTAACCGCCACCTGGCTTATCATGCCAAGTTGAAAAAATTGTTTGGCAATGCCGAGGTTGTTGTTAGCAATAAAAAGTTTGTTATTGTTAAGGCAATAAAAAACTAAAAATATGGCTATCCAGTAGTGAGAGTCTAAATGTCATCTTCCAGGTTGTGCCAGATTTGGAATGTCTGCGTTCGGTCATTAGCGGACATTTAAAAATCAAAAACATTTCACCGCAGAGACGCAGAGGCGCAGAGAAAAACAAATCTATGTTTGTAACAACGTAGGTCGGGCAATGCCTGCCCTACATTAAAATGTTTTTCTCTGCGCCTC
>JAFLJY010000091.1 GCA_022712755.1 Gammaproteobacteria bacterium | reverse complement strand
TGCAGAAGTCATTGCAACATTGGCAGTCACTGAATTTACTGCAGGCAACACCATCATCGCGGCTCAGGCGATACCGGTATATCTACGTAACGATGTGGCGAAGAAGCCTAAGCCTGTTGTTTTGTGATCATCGCTCTTTTTCATAGCCAACGGCGGCTTTTAGCACAAAATCAGGTGAATCCGGAAGCATTCTCCGGTATCATTCGCGCTTGTATTGATAATGCCAAATAGTTAATAACAACCATGATAGAAATTAACCCGATAACTAACCAGATCAAAGACCTGCGTGAACGCACTGATGCGCTTAGGGGGTATCTTTGACTTTGATCGCCGAACCGAAGAGTTAGAAGAAGTTAATCGAGAGCTGGAACAGCCCGGTATCTGGGATGACCCGGAAAACGCACAAAAATTGGGGCAGGAACGCGCCCGGCTAGAAAAAATCGTACTTACCATCGAACAACTGGATACCGGTTTGAATGATGCTGATGAATTGTTGCAAATGTCAGTTGAAGAAGAGGACGAAGACGGTATAAACAGCATCGTAGATGATTTAAATATTTTGCAAGATAATGTGGTCGAGCTGGAATTTCGCCGTATGTTTTCTGGTGAAATGGATGCTAATAATGCGTTTGTTGATATCCAGTCCGGCTCCGGTGGCACTGAAGCACAGGACTGGGCTGAGATGCTGTTGCGCATGTATTTGCGCTGGGGTGAGTCTCATGATTTTAAAACGGAACTGATGGAAGTTTCTCCGGGTGAGGTCGCCGGCATCAAAAGTGCCACCATTAGTATTTCTGGTGAATACGTTTTTGGGCGGCTGCGTACCGAAACTGGTGTCCATCGACTGGTACGCAAATCCCCGTTTGATTCAGGTAATCGCCGACATACTTCCTTTGCTGCTGTTTTTGTATCCCCTGAAATTGATGATGATATCGAAATAGATATTAACCCCGCTGATTTGCGCATTGATGTTTACCGTGCCAGCGGCGCAGGCGGGCAGCATGTCAATAAAACAGAATCTGCCGTGCGCATCACCCATCTGCCGACCAATGTGGTTGTACAATGTCAGAGTGGACGTTCGCAACATAAAAACAAAGATGCAGCAATGAAGCAATTAAAAGCGAAATTGTATGAGCGTGAAGAACAAATACGCAATGCAGACCAAAAAGAATTAGAAGAGTCAAAATCGGATATTGGCTGGGGCAGTCAAATTCGCTCATACGTATTAGATCAGTCTCGTATAAAAGATTTAAGAACCAACGTAGAAACCGGTAATACACAAGCGGTATTAGATGGTGATATTGATCTGTTTATTGAGGCTAGCCTCAAAAGCGGACTATAAAAATTATTACTAATTACTTGAAACCGCGACTAATTACAAATGGATAACTTGTGATTTGTAATAAATAAACCAGTCGTAGGTCGTGTTAGGCGTTTTTTACCGTAACACGACAATAGTATTGCAGACATTACATATAAAACAAATAGACCATCATGAGTACTGATAATAAAACTGAAAATAAAGCCGTCACCAGCGAAGACGAAAACAAACTAATCGCGCAACGTCGTGAAAAATTAGCAGCGTTACGTCTTGCTGCAAGCGAGAATGGCGGCACCGCCTTTCCCAATAGTTTTCGACGTGATGCTTTAGCCGGTGATTTATTGGCGCATTATCAGGATAAAACAAAAGAAGAGCTGGAAGAACTAAATATTCGTGTCGCGGTTGCTGGTCGCATGATGGCTAAACGGGTGATGGGCAAAGCCAGTTTTTCACAGCTGCAAGATATGTCAGGTCGTATCCAGCTTTTTTTACAACGCGATAATTTGCCTGAAGGTGTTTATAACGACGGTTTTAAAAAATGGGATGTAGGTGATATCATCGGTGCAGCCGGTGTTTTATTTAAAACCAAAACAGATGAACTGTCGGTAAAAGTTGATGACGTGCAGTTACTAACAAAATCATTGCGCCCTTTGCCCGATAAGTTTCATGGTTTAAGCGATACCGAAATCCGTTATCGTCAGCGTTATGTTGATTTGATTATTAATGAAGAAGTGAAAAAAAGTTTTTATCTTCGCACGGCAATTATCAAATTTATCCGCAACTACTTTGATACTAACGGTTTTGTTGAAGTCGAAACACCGATGATGCAAGTGATACCCGGCGGTGCCACAGCGCGCCCATTTGAAACCTTTCATAATGCACTTAGCCTGCCCATGTTTCTTCGTGTCGCACCGGAGTTATATTTAAAACGCCTGGTGGTTGGCGGTTTTGAGCGAGTTTATGAAATTAACCGTAACTTTAGAAATGAAGGTGTTTCAACCCGGCACAATCCTGAATTCACCATGCTAGAGTTTTATCAGGCGTATGCAGATTATAATGATTTGATGGACATCACCGAGGATTTATTGCGTCAGCTGGCGACAGAATTACTCGGTACAACACAGGTGACAAGCGAAGGCAATAGCTATGACTTTGCCACCCCATTTGCCCGTTTAACGGTGTTCGATTCAATACTGCATTATAATCCAGAGGTTTCTGCACAGACTATATCAGACATTGACAGTGCTTGTGAGCTTGCCAAAAAACTGGGCATTAAACTAAAAGACAGTTATGGCCTGGGCAAAGTGCAGATTGAAATATTTGAAAAAACCGTTGAACACCGTTTAATGGATCCGACCTTTATTACCGAATATCCAACAGAAGTTTCGCCATTAGCACGACGTAATGATAAAAATTCGTTTGTTACCGATCGCTTTGAATTCTTTGTTGGTGGCCGTGAAATTGCCAATGGTTTTTCCGAGTTAAATGATGCAGAAGACCAGGCGGAGCGTTTTAAACAACAGGTTCTAGAAAAAGATGCCGGTGATGACGAGGCCATGCACTTTGATGCCGATTATATTCGCGCATTAGAATACGGTTTGCCACCGACTGCGGGTGAGGGCATAGGTATCGACCGGCTGGTTATGTTGCTTACCGATTCACCCTCCATTCGTGATGTGATACTGTTCCCGCACATGCGGCAGGAAACCGAAGAATAGTTGTCTATACAACAAAAACAATTTGACACGGAGAACACAGAAGGCACAGAGAAAAGCCTGTATTGTTATTGCAACACAGGCGCATTACAATAAAAACTCCGTGTTCTCCGTGTCAAATTGCTTTAAAGTTTATTCGGCATCAAAAACGTAAGGCAAATCTTCCACAGTAATACTCGCCTCATTTGCATCCGCTTTTGTATTATGTAAAAACAGTTTTGATTCGATATCGGCAATTTGAATCACCGCAAGCGCATCGTAACCGGCTTCAGGATTTTTTTCTACGCTAATAATCGCGCCGGTGTTCTGACCCGCTCTGGCATTTTCTGCAAATAACTTATCACCTGTTTCCGGTTTTTTGTCGGTATTTATGTTTATTTTATAGCAGCGCTTTTTTAGTTTGCCGAGATAATGCATACGGGCAACAATTTCCTGACCGGTGAAACAGCCTTTGCTAAAACTTACGCCATTAATCAATTCCATGTTCGCCATTTGTGGTACAAATTCTTCTCTGTTGTTTGCATCAATGAAGGGTATGCCTGACTGTATATTTAAGTAGTCCCAACTGGAAGAATTGACTACTTCTGCCTGTGCAGAAATTTTTTTCCATAGTGCTATGGCGTGATCATACGAACAAAAAATTTCATAACGTAGTTGTGAACCTGGCACACGAATAGCAATATAGTTTTCGTTAAAAGAAATGCTGTCAACATCAGTGTTTATGTTATTAATGAAGGGAGCTAATAAGTCAGTGGCATTTTTACCACTTACGCCAATAGCAATTAACTGCTCACTGACATCCTGAATGGCAATATGGGCGCGTAGAATATAGTTTTGTAAATGCTGGATGGTTGCTTCAACCAAATCACTTTTAAGGCTGAGAAAGTAATTATTCTGATGTTTAAATAAACGGAAATTGGCAATCATGCGCCCTTTGTTGTTACAGATTGCACTGAGCTGGCTGTTTTTTTCATCTACCGTGTTTACATCATTGGTGAACTGACCCTGTATAAAACTGGCCGCATCGTCACCGGCAATGACAATAACGCTGAATTGAGACAAGTCGCAGATGATATTGGTATTATCTGCTTTTTTATTATCAGCAGTCTCATCAAAGAGTTGAACACCATTGGTTTGTAAGTATTCTTTCCAGTCATTATTCATTGTTAAACCTTCATTAGATCAAAGCAATATAGTAGACAAAATGCAGTGTTATATCATAATACATTTAGTAGGGGTTTATCGTTATAACCTCATACACATAGTTGCTATATGCGTTTATTAAGCAAATTAATTGACAGACCTGGCGAGGGTGTTACTATTTATGCCAATAATATTGGCCCGATAATGATGAACTTTGTTTCCTCATCAACGTCAATAAAATAACAATAAATGCAGGCTGAGGCATATGATTTATCACTATGAACGGCTAAATGGGATAAATAATAACTGGCAAACTTATGACTGACCAGCGACCCGTTTATCTCAACCTGTTTAAAATTCGATTACCCTTACCAGGTATCATTTCCTTCGCTCACCGTATCACTGGTGTTATTCTTTTTATTTCCCTTCCATTTGCTGTCTACCTGTTAGAGCTGTCAGTCGAGTCAGAACAATCATTTGAAAAAGCACAACAAATACTTAACCAGCCCGTTATGTTGTTTGTACAGATATTGCTGTTATGGTCACTGGCGCACCATTTTTTTGCCGGTATTCGATTTTTATTGATTGACGCTGAAATTGGCGTGGAAAAATCACAGGCGCACTTAGGCTCCTGGTTGGTGTTAGTGGCAGAAGCATTGACTTTGTTTGTCATTACCATTCTTATGACAGCGGGTGTTAGCTCATGAGTCTTTATGTATTAGAAGGTTTGCGACCATGGGGTATTCAACGAGTTAGCGCGGTTTATATTGTCGTCTTTATCTTATATGTCTCTTACAGTTTGTTAAGCAGTGATGTTCTTGCTTATGAATCGTGGAACGCCTGGTTGTACCATCCGTTTAATACCACCATGGTAGGTATTTTTGTTATTGCCCTGTTATTTCATGCCTGGATAGGGATGCGCGATGTGGTGCTGGATTATGTGCATAACATTATGTTACGAATTTTTATCCTTGCTCTGTTGGTTGGTGTATTAATTGGTTGTGGCTTATGGGTGTTCAGAATTCTTCTGTTATCGGTGGTTAGCTAATGAGCAGCCCTGTTTCGTCAATAGACATGTCTGCAATAGAAAGGCGACCCATAGAAAGACGGCAGTTCGATACCTTGATTATAGGCGCTGGAGGGGGCGGTTTACGTGCCTCCTTGCAACTGGCAGAAGCTGATTTAAGTGTCGCTGTGGTGTCTAAAGTTTTTCCAACTCGCTCGCACACCGTGGCTGCACAGGGTGGAATGAATGCTGCACTGGCTAATGTGTTACCTGACAACTGGCACTGGCACATGTTTGATACCGTCAAAGGCGGAGATTATCTTGGGGATCAGGATGCTATTGAGTTTATGTGCCGGGCAGCACCGCAGGCAGTTTATGAACTCGAACATTTTGGTGTGCCGTTTTCCAGGCTGGATAATGGCAAAATTTATCAACGTGCTTTTGGTGGACAAAGCCAGGATTTTGGTGGCGATCAGGCAGCACGTACCTGCGCCGCTGCTGACCGTACCGGTCACGCGATTTTACACAGCCTGTATCAACAAAACATTCGCGCTAAAACCCATTTTTTTGATGAATACTTTGCTGTTGATTTATTAAAAGATGAAGAAGGACATGTCCTGGGTGCAGTCGTTTTTAATATTCAGAATGGGCAAATCGTTGTTATTGAGGCAAAAACCACCTTGCTGGCAACAGGTGGTGTCGGGCAGTTATTTAAAACCACAACCAACGCATTAATTAATACCGGTGATGGTTTGGGCATGGCAATGCGTGCTGGCATCCCACTGCAGGATATGGAATTTTTTCAATTTCACCCTACCGGTATCGCTGGCAGGGGTATGTTAATTAC
>JAFLJY010000238.1 GCA_022712755.1 Gammaproteobacteria bacterium | reverse complement strand
GGCGAATGGTTTCAAGGTCACGCATCTCACCCACCAGAATCACATCCGGGTCTTCACGCAAAGCAGATCGCAGTGCTTCACTAAAACCTAAAGTATCACGATGCACCTCACGCTGATTAATCAGGCATTTTTTACTTTCATGTACAAATTCAATCGGGTCTTCAATAGTAAGAATATGGCCATAATGATTTTCGTTTACATAATTCACCATTGCCGCCAATGTGGTTGATTTGCCTGAGCCGGTAGGTCCTGTCACCAATACAATGCCACGTGGGGTATTTGCAATTTCTTCAAAAATTTTCGGTGCACCCAATTCTTCCAGGGTAAGTATTTTTGAGGGAATGGTACGAAACACCGCAGCAGCTCCACGGTTATGGTTAAACGCATTCACCCTAAAACGTGCTAAACCTGGAATTTCAAATGAAAAATCTGTTTCCAGATATTCCTCATAAGTCTTACGCTGCTTATCGTTCATGATGTCATACACCATGCCATGTACCGACTCGTGATCCATTGGATCAACATTAATGCGGCGCACATCACCATCAACGCGAATCATCGGCGGTAGCCCTGCCGATAAATGTAAATCCGATGCGCCATTTTTTACACTAAAGGCGAGCAACTGAGCGATATCCATTTAAAACCTCTGGTATTAATATTTATAAACGATGCCTATTTATAGCTAACAAACCCGCTTACTTCCTGTATTCGGTAACTATTTCAGCAAAATTTTTTTCACCCTATTTATGAATATGGGCATCTCTATAAATTCTAGATGCGAAGATTGACATTCAAAATATGTCAAATCAAGGCATATGATTGTATAAACAAGTGCACGTGAGTGCGCTATTACGAAGATTTTTAACGAAGATATGGCATATTTTGGACTCAAGATTCATTTTCATGAATTAATAGAGATGCCCATATGTTAAAGTCCAGCCATTAATTACTCTGGAAAAATAACTAAAAATGCCTGATATAGGATTTATTGGCGGCGGAAACATGGCCGGCAGTCTGATTGGTGGACTGATTAATGCAGGTTATGCTGCAGCCGACATTACTGTCTCAGAACCCAATGAAGAACGCCTGCAAACATTAAAAAATGATTTCAACGTCAAGGTAAGTATCGATAACAATACAACACTTAATTGTGACATTATTATTCTGGCTGTCAAACCACAGATTTTAAAAACAGTCTGCAATCAACTGGTTTATCAACAGCAGGCTCAAAATAAGACGGGGCACAGCAAGCTCAATAAGCCATTATTCATCTCCATTGCCGCCGGCGTTAAAAGCACCGACATTAATCGCTGGCTCAATAATGACCAGGCCATTGTTCGCTGCATGCCAAACACACCCGCTTTATTACAATGCGGCGCTACCGGTTTATTTGCCAATAAATTTGTTACAGACAGTCAGAAACAACAGGCTGAAAAAATTATGCAAGCGGTAGGCATCACTATCTGGGTTGATAATGAGACACAACTCAATGCCGTTACTGCTGTCTCCGGTAGCGGTCCTGCCTATTTCTTTTTAATGATGGAAGCCATGGTACGCGCTGGTGAAAAACTGGGTTTAACAGCAGACGTTGCACAGAAGTTGGTATTACAGACAGCACTGGGGGCAGCACGTATGGCCTCTGAAAGTGATGTTTCACCTGCCGAGCTGCGCCAAAGAGTGACATCCAAAGGTGGCACAACTGAACAGGCAATTCTAAGTTTTCAATCGGCAAATTATCAGCAGATTGTATTTGATGCGCTGAACGCAGCTAATAATCGTTCTATAGCACTGGCTGATGAATTAGCTTCAGACAAAATAATTTAAACATTTGCAGGTTACAATAATGAGTCAGGAAAATCCCTTTATCTTTTTAATTGATACCCTTTTAAGCATCTATATCGCCATCATGTTGCTGCGTTTTTTACTGCAACAAACGGGAGCTGATTTTTACAACCCGATATCACAATTTGTCGTTAAAGCCACCCAGCCTTTAGTAAAAGTTACTCGGCGCTTCATCCCCAGCATCAGAAAAGTAGACACCGCAACACTGGCACTGGTTTTAGTGTTAATCATCATCAAACTGCTAATATTATTTAGCATTGCTGGCCACCCGATTAACAGTATTCAACTGTTAGTTAGAGGGCTACATGACCTGATATCACTTACTTTTGATATTTTTATTATTGCCTTATTTGTACAGGCTATTTTGAGCTGGCTAAATCCTGACCCATATAACCCGGTCAACACTCTGCTGCGTGGTTTGACTGCGCCTGTGCTTCGCCCGATACAAAGAGTTATACCACCGATTGGCGGCATTGATTTGTCTACACTGGTGGGAATAATTGGTTTGATGTTTCTTAAACGGCTGGTGTTGTCACTATTTTAATTTTTGCACTCGTTACCAGGCGGGGAACGAGAATGAGGTATTGTGATCATAGTGTAGCTAATTGATCGAATGTCTGGGTTCGGTCATTAGCGGACACAAAAAAAACTTTTTATCCACAGATAAACGCAGATGAACACAGATATTTTTTAGCTCTCGCCTACGGCGAGGCTAACAATAAACGCTTTTATCTGTGTTCATCTGCGTTCATCTGTGGATAAAAAATCTTGTTCTTTTAACGTCAGCTAAGTGTCGAAACCAACCATTAAGTATTTAGAAAAATTTTATTTCACCAGTGTATTTAAATCGAATATCGGCAATAAAATACCCAAAACAATCAGCAAGACCATGATCCCCATGGTTAGAATGATCACCGGCTCTAAAATACCGACGATATAAGCAATTAACGTTACCTGTTCACGCTCTAACTGCACGGATGCACGTTCCAACATCTCTTCCAACTTACCGCTGTTTTCGCCACTGGCAATAAGCTGCAAGGTCATTGGCGGAAACAACTTGCTGTGATCAAGTGCGTTTTTAATACCACTGCCTTCACGCACTCGATCCGTTGCCTGCAAAATTGCTTCACGCATGGGCAAATTGGCGACCACTTTTGCTGAAATCTTCATGGCTTCAATAACAGCAACCCCACTACCGGTAAGAATACTGAAGGTGCGAGTAAACATTGCCGCATTTAAACCGCGTACCAGACGTTGGATAATCGGTAAATGAAATAGAAACATATGGTATTTCATAACAAATGCCGGACGAGTCAATAACACCTGAAAACCAATCACCGCTGCAACAATGACAAGCAGCATCAACATGCCATAATCAACCACAAAATCACTCATCGCAATCAAACTTAAGGTAAGCCCAGGCAATGTCTGACCGGTATCTTCAAAAACAGAAACCACCTGCGGCACAATACTTGTCATCATAAAAACCACGATGGCCACAGCAAATAAGGATAAAAAGGCGGGGTAAATTAATGCCTGCCTGACTTTGCCCTGAATTTCCTGCCGGCTTTCAGTGTAATCGGCCAGCCTTTCCAGCACGGTATCCAGATGCCCTGATTGCTCACCAGCATCAACAGTGGCACGATATAATTCGGGGAAAACTTTAGGGTAATCAGCAAGCCCTACCGCCAGTGAGTGGCCTTCCAGCACTCGTGAGCGAATAGCAAAAAGCATACTTTTAATGCGAGGTTTTTCTGCCTGATTAGCAACTGCAGCTAAGGTTTCATCTAACGGTAAAGCTGCCTGAATCAAGGTGGCCAGTTGCCTGGTTAATAAAGCCAGTTCTGTGGTAGAGATACCACGCTGAAACAAACGCAAGCCAGCCGCGCCACCACTGCTTCGTTTGCTTTGTGCCTTTTGATGACTTTCTGTTATCTCCAGCGTCATCAAACCCTTGTCACGCAGCATCTGGCGAACCTGACGGGCGGTGTCGCCTTCAACAACACCTTTTTTTTCTTTGCCTTTTGCGTCTAGCGCAATGTAATCGAACGAAGCCACTTTTTTTAATGGTTAATGGTTAATGGTTAATGGTTAATGGTTAATGGTTAATGGTTTTGATTTTTCATTAACCATTAATAATTAACCATTGCTTTACTAGTCGTCCCGGCTAACACGCAACACTTCTTCCAGAGAAGTATTGCCAGCTAGTATCATACGTTTACCATCCTGACTCAAACTGGTGGTGATGGTTCTTGCATAGTCTTCCATCACCTGCTCACCTTCACCTTCATGAATCATATTTTGCAATTGATGATCGATGGGAATAAATTCATACAGGCCACTGCGTCCAATGTAGCCCAGGTGGTTACATTTGCTGCAACCTTCCGCGCTATAAATCACCGTGCTGTCACTGTCCTCCATGCCCAACCACTCACGTTCTTTTTCGGTTATTTCATGTGGTTTTTTACAGTGCGGACATAAATTTCTTACCAGCCGTTGCGCCATCACGCCAATTAAACTGGAGGCCAGTAAAAATTGTTCCACGCCCATATCACGTAAACGGGTAATGGCACCGATGGCGCTGTTGGTATGCAGGGTAGACAACACCAGATGACCGGTCAAGCTGGCCTGCACGGCAATGGATGCAGTTTCTAAATCACGAATCTCACCAATCATGACGATATCTGGATCCTGTCGCAAAATAGCGCGCAAACCACGGGCAAAGGTCATATCGACTTTTGTATTCACCTGCGTCTGCCCGATGCCATCAATATAATATTCAATCGGATCTTCAACGGTTAGTATGTTTCGCGATTTAACATTAAGTATGCTTAAGCCGGCATACAGTGTTGTGGTTTTACCGGAACCGGTTGGACCTGTTACCAGAATGATGCCGTGTGGTTTGTGTAATAACTGGTGAAAGCTATCATGCACTTCACTTGACATACCCAATTGTTCGAGATCTAACCGCCCCGCCTGTTTATCAAGCAGACGCATAACAACGCGTTCACCATGACCCGACGGTAAGGTTGACACCCGCACATCGACACCGCGACCCGCAACTCGCAACGAAATACGACCGTCCTGTGGTAAACGTTTTTCAGCAATATCAAGCTTTGCCATGACTTTAATGCGTGAAATCACCAGCGGTGCAATATTACCTGGCGGTTGTAATATTTCACGCAACATGCCGTCAACACGAAAGCGAATACGCAGGCGATTTTCAAAAGGTTCGATATGCACATCCGAGGCATTAACTTTTATCGCCTCACTTAATAGTGCATTGATTAATCGGATGATGGGTGCATCGTCATCCGCCTCCATTAAGTCTTCCGGCTCCAGGGTTTCGGCTAACTCATCAAGATCAAGTTCTTCACCCACGCCTTCCATCATGGCCATGGCCTGGTCACTTGCCTGCTCATAGGTTTGCGCCAGCAAGGCAGAAAATTGTTCGTCTGTAGTCGGGCTTAAGGAAAGATTTCGACGTGTGATACGGCCAACTTCAGCAATCACCAGGGGGTCGAGAGAATCACGGTGTAATAAATTAACGGTTTTTTCATCAATTTGCCCGATTAACACACCATGGCGCTTGGCAAACGCATAAGGTAATATTTGTGCGGTGAGTGGTTCTGCTGCGCTAAACACATCCAACGCTTTATTTTTATCCGGGTTTTCGTCCATTTCGGCAGTATTATTGGCCGTGATGCTAGCCGCAGGCATTAGAGAAAACCACCGTCATCATCCCAGTCTGGATTGTCATCTATGCCAGAGTCAAATTTTACCTGTGACTTTTCTGTTGTTTGCTTTGAGCGATCAATTTGTTCCATTGGCGGTAGTCGCGGAGCAGCGCCATCTAACAAACCATAACTCTGATTCTCTTCATCGTAAGACTCACTTTCAATACCACGCAGATAGCTGTATTTTTCGTTGGTAACAAATGCCGCGTCTTTATGGTCACGCAAAATACTGGGGCGTAAAAACACCATTAAATTGGCTTTGGTTTTAGTGGTGCTTTGATTACGGAATAAAAAACCGATTAGTGGAATGTCGCCAAGCAAGGGTATTTTGCTTTCACTGTCAGTTACTTCCTCCTGAATTAAACCGCCTAAAACCAGTATGCCTCCATCATCAACTAACACCGTAGTTTTAATTGAACGTTTACGTGTTGCAATACCAATCTCTTCAGTACCCGGAATAACACTGGAGGTTTCCTGTTCAATCACCAGCTGAACGGTATCCCCTTCATTAATTTGTGGCGTAACCTTTAGCGTCAACCCCACGTCCTGACGCTCAATGGTCTGAAATGGATTTTGCGGATTCGTACTACCCGTGCCGGTAAAGCTGCCGGTAACAAACGGAATGTTCTGACCAACAATTAACTCTGCTTCTTCATTATCCAGGGTAACGATGGTTGGCGTTGATAAAATATTGGTATTGGTATCATTTTGCAGGGCACGCAATAACAACCCATAACGTGCCCCAGAGCTGGAGGTTGTGCCAATACCAAATGACAAACCTGAAGGAACGCTAGTTAATGGAGTATTACCTAATATTGCCCCCAATATGGCATCAATACCCGCAAAATTACTAATCGCTGCTGGCACTGAATTGCCACCAGAATCAGTGCCATCAATCACCAGCCCAACACCCAGGTCTTTTGATTTTGATAAGGTGATTTCAGCAATAATGGCTTCAATTAACACCTGTGCACGACGGATATCCAGTTGCCGAATCACCGCCTTTAAATTCTTAACGGTGTTGGTGTCAGCAGTAATAATTAATGCATTGGTTTCTTCATCCGCCTGGATAATGGCATCCTGACTAATCGCACTGCCCACGGTTGCTTTTACAGCAACCGCTTTGGTTTTTGCGCCCGCTCTTTTTGCGCCCTGTTCTTTTAAACCAGTTAATATTTTAGCCAGGTTTTCTGCCTTGGCGTATTTCAGGTAAATAACGTGCGTATTGCCACCGCCATCTTCAAGCGGGGTATCCAGATAACCGATGGTTACCCGAATTTTCATCCGTGAAGCACGATCGCCGGTCACCAGAATACTGTTTGTGCGATCGTCTGCTGCCAGTTTTATTTTTCTACTGGCACCTTTTGCTGCGGCTCCCGGGTTTAGTGAATTTAAAATTCTCACTAGCTCAGAAGCAGAAGCGTGTTTTAGAGGAATAATTTCCAGCTCATCGCTATCAGGGCGATCAACACCGCGAATAATTTTTAACAGTCGCTTAATGTTGCCAGCATGATCGGTAATAATTAAAGTATTGGTCGGGTTGTAAGCCGCCAGATGCCCTTGCTGAGGTACCAACGGTCTTAATATTGGCACTAACTGCGAGGCCGGCACATGATCAAGACGAACAATTCTTGTAATCAGCTCATCACCCCTGTGTTTTCCTTTAGCCGTTACCAGCGGTAATGGCCCCTGCTTTGCATTCACCGCAGGCACAATTTTTATTACCGAACCGGTTGGCACAGCAGCATAACCATGCACCTGTAACACAGAAAGAAAAACTTCATACACCGCTGCTGGTGTTAGTGTATTGGCTGAGATCACGGTAACTTTTGCTTTTACCCGTGGATCAATAATAAAATTTTTGCCGGTAAATTTTGAAACTGTGCTGATCAAAGCGCGTATATCGGCATCTTTCAGATTAAGTGTGATCTCATCAGCGATTGCTGGCACAGAGACCAGCAGAAGCAAGACCAGAGACAATAACAATTTTTTCATAAAAATAAAACACTACGCAGTGATACAGGATGTACCGTTAACGCACCAGTAGTAGCACATGGATGTGCTGTTAATGAACCAAAGGATGGAAAGGACTGAGAGGATGGAGTAATTGAAAACCGCCCTCCTGTTATTCCTTGTTTATTATTTTGTTTTTTACTATTCACTATAATTTATGCTTACTACTATGTCACCCCGGCCACAGGGAGAGGTCCTGATCAACCACAGTATATAAGATCTCTCCATGTGGTCGAGATGACAGATGACCTTTTTGACGCTCACTAATTCCATCCTTAGGTTCGTTAACAGCACATCCGTGTGCTACTACTCCATCCTTAGGTTCGTTATCAGTACATTCTGTACCACTGCTCACTACATTATTGTAACGAAATACTAAGTGGAATTTCTGCACCATTGCGTTTTACCACTATATTTAAATTTGTTGCTGTACTTAATTGTCGTAAAGCACTGATGCCATTTTGCGGCTTATCCAGCTTAACGCCATTAATCTGTACTATCACATCATTTCTTTGTATGCCTAACTCAGCGAGCATTTTTCCTTTTTTCTGTGGCTGCAGACGATAGCCAATTTGTTTACCATTTTCTTTGACAACAACAGGCAAAGCGTAATCGCCAAAAGACATGGGGTTTTTTAATATATTACTTCTTATTTCTTTTAACACTGCTGCCGGTGAACCTGTACGTGCAGAAAAAGATGATCGACTACTGGTCGACCGGTTTAAACCGCTAACACCACTAATTTTCTGCAACTTTAAAGTTTCCAGTCGCCCGTTACGTTCAAGCACGACATATTCAGGGTGAATTTCTTTAATTAAAATACCACCCGGCATTTTATCACCAACGCTAAAGATGTCTTCTTTGCCGGATCTGCCTTTAGCAATAATAGCACTTGCTCTAGCCATCGGTTTTGCCGCTAATACACCTTTTAAGGTGAGATTAAGTTTGGTTTCTGGCGCCTTGACCGGCTTTTGAACGACTACTTTATCGCTCACCCCGAAAATATTCGCGGTGGTTAATTTATTAAAACTATTTTGCTGTGTTTGCGACTTTACTGGCGCACGGTTTTGTTGTGCCACAGGCACGCTGAGTGCATTATCTTGCGGAAAAAAAAGCCAGGTCACTTTGACCAGCAACCAGGCACAGGCAATAACTAGCAACAGACTCGCGATGACTGCAAGACGTTGGTTTAATTGTTGCAGCATAGCAGGGCTGTTTAGTTGTGTAATCAGTGTGTTAGCCATTAATTCAAAACATATTTTTAAATAACATAAGTATACGGAATTTTAGCAGTGTAGGAACTCTGTTGCAGGTTATTTTAATAATTACTAATTAAAGCTGATTTCGGCAAAAACGATAAATCGCAATTTCACCTAGTAGATTCGGAAACAAATTTATCAACCAGCCGCCTTGTTTATGACGGTGGTCAACAACCGTGCGTTGTAAAATTTGAATACCGTGTTTTTTGCACAAAACTTCAAAATCATTAAGCGTGCACAAATGCACATTTGGCGTATTAAACCATTGATTTGGAAGATTTTTTGTCACTGGCATCAAGCCTTTTAAAGCCAGTTGCAGACGCGCACTCCAGTGCGCCATATTGGGAAAGGTGACAATGCCTTCGCCGCCGACTCGCAACATTTCTTCAATCAATAAATCGGGTTGTTCAGTCGCCTGTAACGTCTGCGTCATGATCACGCTATCAAAACTATTGTCTGCAAACCAGGCTTTTAAGCCATCATTAAGATCAGCCTGAATGACATTGATGTTTTTATCAACACAGTCCTCAATGTTAAAAGCGTTAATTTCCAGCCCATAACCCAGCACATTTCGTGACTCTCGCAAATAGGCCAGCAATGTACCATCGCCGCAACCTAAGTCCAGCACTTTGGTATCAGCTTTAATCCACTGCGAAATAATCGCCAGATCGGCACGCAAACCGCCATCTTCTACAACCGGCTCAGGCTGGTATGGTCTCATAACAAAACCTCGGCGACAGTTTTTTCAGTAATATGTTTCATGTGCGAAGCCAACACATTCATATAGTGCGGAATAGGAATTAAAAAAGCATCATGACCCTGATTGGCTTCTATCTCAATATAACTCACTCTTTTTTCTGCCTGCAACAGGGCTTTTACTATTTCACGTGAACGTTCGGGTGAAAAGCGCCAGTCTGAAGTGAACGAAATCACCAGAAATTGCGCACTGGTCTTTTTTAACGCTAATGCCAGATTATCGTCATAATCGCCCGCAGGATCAAAGTAATCCAGCGTTTTGGTCATCAACAAATAAGTATTGGCATCAAAACGATCAACAAATGAACGCCCCTGATAACGAAGATAACTCTCCACCTGAAAATCCACATCAAAGCCAAAATTGAGCTTACCTTCGCGTAATTCACGGCCAAATTTGTCACGCATGGCATCATCCGATAAATAGGTAATATGACCCAGCATCCGCGCCAACATTAAGCCCCGGCGTGGCACGGTATTTTTTTCCAGATAATGGCCTTCGCAAAAATCTGGATCGGACATGATGGATTGGCGCGCCACCTCATTAAAGGCAATGTTTTGTGCAGAAAGTTTCGGTGCAGCTGCAATCACGATGGCATGTTTGATTAAATCAGGGTAATCAATGGTCCATTGCAAAACTTGCATCCCACCCAGACTACCGCCAATAACCGCGCACCAGTAATCAATGCCGAGCGACTTCATAAAACGGTACTGGCATAAAATCCAGTCCTTAACTGTAACAATGGGGAAATCCGGCCCCCAATATTTACCGGTTTCTGGGTTGATGGTATTGGGTCCACTGGAACCTTTACAACCGCCCAGGTTGTTAATACAGACCACAAAAAAATGATTGGTATCAATTACCTTACCCGGGCCTATGGCAGAATCCCACCAGCCGGGTTTTTTATCATCCATACTGTGATAACCGGCAACATGCTGGTCCCCGGATAAGGCATGGCAGATTAAAATGGCATTACTTACATCGGCATTCAATTTACCATAAGTTTCATAGGCAATAGCATATTCTGCCAGCGTTTTACCGCACTCCAGGGTTAAGCTTTTAGAAAAATGAATAATTTGGGTTTCAACGATTCCGACAGAATCATCTGCAATGGTATCAGGCATTTAGGTTTCACACTCTTTATTATATGGTGCAGTGTAATTTGTGCCCGCTAAAGATGCAATCGGGGCTAGCCTAAAAATTTAATAGAAATGTAAACTTACTATACTTATTGTACTGAAAAAGAACAGGATACCGAGTCACTAAAAACAGGCGGCTCCTTATAAGAAGATATGCTAATATTCAACCCGCATAAAATATCAGGCAATTGGAAGATGTTAACTCCCGGCTTTTTTCCTAAAGACATACTTCCGTCCATTTATTAAACTTTCTACCAGCCATACCGAAATACCACCAATAGCACCCAATAAATGCGCTTCAGTCAATACCCGCCCACCCGCCAACTCTTCTGAGCCGGGCAAGGCTCCGTACTGAAACTCCCACGATAATTTGGCAATCAATACTGTTGTTAGCACATAACCACTGATGGGATAAAAACGAATTTCGCGTAGCGCACCGTATAAAAACAGACCATGCAAAACACCGGATAAACCCACATAATAGCGAATATCCGTTAGCCACCACCATAAACCGGCACTAATCATACAGGCTGAAAACAGGATAACCAGCAACCATTGTTTAACACTGGCGTGTTTGCTAAAAAAGGTAGCGACAATAGCCAGGCTCGCCATATTTAATGCCCAGTGCGACCAGCTCAAATGTACGATATGGCCACTAAACAACAACCAGACCTGTCCCTGCTCGATAAGGGTACGATCAAAACGCCAGTTATCCACCCAGTTAATCTGCAAAATGAGAGAAACAATAAACAGACTTAGCCACAAAACATGACTGGGGTGATACTTGTAATGAAACTTTAATAGTGTAGATGTGGTCATTGTAATAGGCAGTTAAGCTGGCATTTGTTATTATTCTACTCATATCAGAGAGCATTTATTTATCCCTTCATTTTATAACCATTTAAAGGGCATCTCTATTAATTCTGTATGTGAAGATTGAGAATTAATAGAGATGCCCTAAATACACATTTGGAGTTTTACGTGTTTTATCAATCAAAAATTAGAAACATACGTCATTACGGCAAACAGCAGGGCTTTACCTTAATCGAAATTATGGTTGTGGTGGTTATTATCGGTATTTTAGCCAGCGTGGTGGTGCCTCGTATTATGGACAACCCGGACAAAGCCCGCACAGCAAAAGCTAAAAACGATATTCGCGCACTGGAAAGCGCACTGGACATCTATCGTCTGGACAACTTTGTTTACCCAACCACCGACCAGGGCCTGGAATCTTTAGTGACCCTGCCCAGCTCCTCACCTGAGCCTGCAAACTGGAAACAAGGTGGCTAAATTAAAAAACTGAACAGTGACCCCTTGGGCAATGAGTATCTTTACCTAAACCCAGGCGAACACGGTGAAATCGATATTTATTCGCTGGGTGCTGATGGTGCACCTGGTGGCGATGGTCCGAACACAGATATTGGCTCATGGGACCGAAATTAATGAGTGACTTATTGAGAAATTACATTAATCGCCACTGCAGATATTATAATGCTGAGACTACGGGTTCATCAAATAATATCCCCGTATTCTCTGTCCATCCTTTGGTTCGTTAATCGCACCGCCTTCCTGGCTCTTTGCGAAATACCGTCCATCCATGGACATAACAGCACATCCATGTGCTACTACTGTCGAAATTAAAAATGCGCAGCAAAAACATGACGACCAGGCAACAGGGCTTCACCCTGATAGAACTACTAGTCGTTGTGGTCATTGTTGCCATATTATTCACCTATACCACGTTAGCCATTCGTAGCAATTCTCCTGAAGACTTGATTAAAGAAGAAGCCCAACGGCTGGAACGATTAGTCCAGCTTGCCATGGAAGAGACTATACTGCGTGGTGAAGAATATGGCATTGAAGTTTTTGTTGATGGTTATCGTTTTCTCCGACTATCTACTAATCAACAGCAGAAAAATCAATGGCAACCTCTCAGCACTGACAAAATACTACGAGACCGGAAATTATCACATGACATGGAGCTGGAAATGCGCCTGGAAGACACAGCCATTTCTATAACAACTGCTTTAGATCCACTTTCCGATAATAATGTTGAGCTAGATGACAATCTTGTTGAAGTCGAGGAAGACACAAAAACTACTATCAAACCTCAGATCTATTTATTATCCAGCGGTGAAATTACCCCGGAATTTGATATTCGATTTTATATATTGGGCGTTGAAACCAGCTATATTGTTAAAGGGTTATTCGATGGTACGCTTAAAACAGAAATTAGCGACCTTTAGAAGCAGTGAAGTCTTTAGTCTTTTCGACTCATGACTAACAACTCATAACTATCATTTAAACATGAAAAAAACATTCATAAACAAAGACATTGCTGGCTTCACCCTGATTGAGGTCATGGTAGCGCTCACCATCATTGCCATTTCACTTACCGCCCTACTCAGCACATCAGGCGCACAGGCCAACAGTGTTACCTATCTCAAACAAAAAACGCTGGCACACTGGGTTGCCTTGAACGAGCTAACACAACTGCGCATCCTTGGCACACTGCCCGATGCCGGCGATAAAAAAGGCTCAACTGAAATGGCAAACCATGAATGGTACTGGATACGCACCAGCAAAAAAACGGAGCAGGACAATACCCGGCAAATCACTTATAAAATTTTTGCCGATAAAAACTATGAAAAAAATCTGACATCTATCATTGGTTATGTCACTCAATAACCACGCTAACGTGCCATCGCTCCAGGCCAAACAACAGGGTTTCACCTTATTAGAATTAATGATTGCCAGCATCATTTTTGCGATTATGGCGGTGATGGCTTATGGCGGACTGGATAATGTTATTAGCAACAGCCAGTCATCCAAACAGTCTCTACAACGCCTGCAACAAATTCAGCAAAGTGTTTCAATTTTAAACCGTGACTTTGGGCAAATCATACCGCGACCGATACGAGATGAATTTGGCAATCCACAACCCTATTTAACTGCAGGCAATAACATCGACAATCTTGTTGAATTTACTCGCGGCGGCAGGGTCAACCCCGGCGGTTTACTACGCAGTACCCTGCTCCGTGTCGCCTACCAGTTTGATGATGAAACCCTGGTGAGACTGCAATGGCCGCAACTGGATCGCACTCAGGAGCAGGAACCAAAAAAAACTACCCTTATCGACAAGGTTGAAAAAATCACTATCCGGTTTCTTGATGGCGAAGGCGAATGGCAGGAACAATGGCCGCCGTTAAATACCGCAACTGGTGTGACATCACCCCACCCTCTGGCAATAGAAATTTTATTGCAACTGAAGGACTGGGGCGAAATCCGACGTTTGTATAAGATAGATTTATAGACACCGCCATGCTTCATTCTCCGTTGAAAGTATCCAGTCAACTATCCGGCAAAAAAACAGGTCGCTATAGTGGCCACTACACCAGCAAGCGCCAGCAGGGTGTTGCCATCATCACCGCCTTATTAATTGTCACTCTGGCAGCTACCATCAGCATCACTATCAGCACACAATTACAACTCGATGTTCGCCGCACTGGCAATATAATTGCAACGGACCAGGCGCATATTTATTCAGTGCTAGCGGAAGAAACTTTACAGGTGATTTTACGCGATGACGATTTACGTGATGGCTTTATCGAATTGCTTATTAAGGAAGGCATAGCAAAACAACCACTGTTCATCGATAACGCAGCAATAACAGCAGAAGTCACCGACCTGAACGCCTGCCTCAACATCAACTCTCTGGTCAATGATGACGGTACAATTAATACCGTTAGCGAGGCAAGGCTAAAACGATTATTTGAAAACCACGGAATCGCTGCCAACTTAACGCCAGCAATAGCTGACTGGATTGACCCGGATTTAAACACCAACAATGCAGGCGCTGAAGACGGCCATTACATGAACCTTGAAAAACCATACCGCACAGCACAATCGCCGCTTTACAGCATTAGCGAAATACGTCTAATAAAAGGCTTTGAAGATGAAAAAGTCTATCAGGCTATCACACAATTAATAGAAGGCACCTTAGATAAAGAATCAGGACGGTTTTCAGGCCCCGAACTCTGCGCCTTTATCCCCAACAACAACCTGCCCTTCAACATCAATATCAACACGGCCAGTGCTAAAGTGCTAAAATCACTGCCTATAACAGATGAACAGGTAGAGAAAATACTGACGCAACGCACTGACACCGCTTATAAGCAAATACCAGCAGATATTTTTACCAACAACAACGATAATACCATTGTAGCCAACAGCAGTTATTATTTACTTAAATCAAAAGTCGTCATCGGCAACGCCAGCAAAGTGATGTACAGCATTATTCACTGGGATCCGGCAAATAAACAAACAAAAACGATTTCCCGTACGCAACGAGCAATGTAACAACAACGAAGCATGAGCGAAACTCTACTAATTCATTACAACATAGAACAGGCACAACAGGCGACCTGGGCACTGTGTAATGATGCCGGTGAACTTACCGGAAAAATAAACACTGGCACGATCGCTGAACTTAGTGAAGTCTCAGGTAAATATCGAGCTATCATTTTGCTAAACAGTCAATGTTTACACATTAATCAATTGCAATTGCCAACCAGCAATCAACAAAAAATGTTAAAAGCCATTCCTTTTGCTATTGAGGAATTCATTGCAGAGGATATTGAAAACTTTCATTTTGTTATAAGTAAAAACAAACACAGCAAGCACACCGCTGTTGTTGGTATCGACAAAATCACTCTACAAAATATACTCCAGATTTTTCAACAAGCCAATATTACAATTGAAAAAATTATTCCCGACGTTTTATGCCTGGCAGCCGATGAGCAGCAATGGGTTTGCCTTAACTACCTGGATACGACTTATTTACAAACAGACAGATTAAATGGCATGGTGCTTTCGCACGATGTACTACCCTATATTATTAATAGCAAACTTCAGGAAAAAGCGCGGAGCGCTTTGCTGCAGACATTGCCCGAAAAAATCCTGTTATTTACCGAGCAGGAAAACACCGCCGCATTTGAACAACTAACGCTGGATGATTTAGGTGAAAACCAGCAGTTTGAGAACAATAGTAATGAAAGCCATAACCGTGAAAATCATGGGCCAGAGAAAATAAACGTTGTTTATAACAAACACCCTCTGGTAGTTTTTTGCGGCCATTACAAACAGGCATTAGCACTAAATTTATTGCAACACGAATTTAAAAACAAATCAAAATCATCCGGTTTATGGTTACACTGGCGACTGGCTGCATCACTGGCCACTATCTGGCTGGTTTTAAGTTTAGCTTTAAGCAATTTTCAGTACGCACAAATAAAAAAAACAAACAACATCACTAAAGCCGAAATTGAAAAAATATATAAACTGGCATTCCCAAAAAGCCGGAAAATAATCAATCCCCGCGTGCAAATGGAGCAAAAACTAAAAGAGCTAAAAAGTGGCGCAGGCAACAGCAACAACGGCTTAATCTTTTTACTGGCAGAATCTTTTGGCACGTTACGTTCAGATACAAAAAACATAACACTGCAATCATTAACCTTTAGAAACAACCGAATGAATATCAGCCTGGAAAGCAACAACCTTCAGTCTATCGAAAACTTAAACAAAAACCTCAATAACAATAATAAAATACAATCTGAAATCACTTCATCCTCTTCAGAAAAAAATAAAGTAAAAGGCAATCTTCACATAGAAGGGCGTAGCTAATGCAACAACCCTTTAAAGCCACAACCTGGCAAATCAAACACTGGTTCAACTCACTGCCAACTAAAGAACAATGGATGGTATCGGCAACCGGCCTGCTCATTTTTGTCACACTGTTTTATCTTGTTATATGGGAGCCAGTACATGTCGGCCTGGAAGAGGAACAACAAAAACAGCAGTCGCAAAAAGAAATTCTAATATGGATGCAACAGGCGGCAACAGAAGTCCGTACTTTACGCACATCAGGCAACCGCAGCACGGTACGTGACAGTTCTTCTGAACAACGTCGTAAACCCGCAACACTGGTTATCGAGCAAAGCATCAACAATGCCGGCTTAAAACCATACTTAAATAAAATAGAATCTTCCGGTAAGGATAGCGCCCGTGTAATCTTAAACGATGTTTCATTCAATCAAATGCTTGTCTGGTTAAACACACTGGCGACACATAACGGTATACAGGTGGTGAGCGCAAATATTGAACGTGCCAACAAATCCGGACGAGCCAATGCGCGCTTAACACTTGAACGCATTTAACTCAAATATAAATGAAAAAAAGAACGTACATTTTTGTCGCTATCACTTCCTACCTTGTATTGTTAACTGCAAGCATACCGGTCAGCCTCGTTACCAACATGGTCAACAACAGTGGCGTTGCAAACATACAGGGGGCTAGCGGAACACTTTGGAATGGCAAAGCCTATGCTATATTAATTAACAATAACATTGAGCTTAAAAACACATCATGGTCTTTCCCCCTATGGAAAGTACTGACTGGCAAAATAACTATTAACATAAACAGTCAGTATTCAGAAAATGATATAAGCGCCGAAGTTGGCGCATCATTTTCCGGCAACTACTTTATCAACAACCTGAAAACAAAAATATCAGCACAACAAGTCGCACAACTGGCCAACATACCCATGGCGCAATTATCCGGATTAATTAGCATTGATATTGACCATGCATTATGGCAACAGGGCGAGCTACCACTAGCCACCGGTGTAATAAACTGGAACAACGCCGAAGTCACCGTTGCCGAAACTGCCTCCCTGGGTAATGTGACCATAACCTTATCTGAATCAGAACAAAAACTTCTTAAAGCCAATATCAAAAATCAGGGTGGCGATATTAAAATAAATGGCGTTGCAGAACTGGTAGCGGATGCTGACTATGCAGTCGACATCAAACTTTTGCCAACCGCATCTGCCAGCGATAACATTAAACAAAGCCTTGGCTTCTTTGCTAAAAAACAGAGTAACGGTGAATATCTGTTAAAACATTCCGGCTCACTCAATAAAATTGGATTAATGTAACCAGCACCTCGTAACACATAAAGTGCCGCATCTTGCTTGTTATTTTGCGCGCCAACTGCGTTGCGACTTCTGTTACATAGCGTTGCTATGCGCCGTCAGTCACGCCTTGTTGGCACGCAAAATCACTACGCAATCTTGCGATACTTTATGTGTTACGAGGCACTAGCATCAATGACTAAAATAAATGGCATAAAAATAACCACTGAAAATAAGTGCACATTTTGCACCGGTTCAATATGTTGCACCTATGTCACCCAACATATTGATACCCCTCGCTCTAAAGAAGACTTTCGCCAACTCTTATGGCAGGTGTCTCACAACAACGTAAAAATATACAAAGATGACGATGGCTGGACATTACTGGTTGATGGACATTGTCAGCATTTACAAATAAACGGTGGCTGTGGTATTTACCATACGCGTCCAGACATCTGCCGCGTCCACAGCAATGATTACTGTGAGTACGATGCACCGTCAGAAGACGGTTTTGAATTGTATTTTGAAAATTATTTTGATTTATTAAAGTATTGTAAAAAACGATTTAAGACCTGGGAAAAATTGTAGAGTCTCAGATTTAGTGTGACAAGATGTATCAGATTTACCCATTGAATGAATGGCTGAGCTCGGTCATTAGCGGACAGTCAAAGATCAAAAATATTTCACCGCAGAGACGCGGAGGCGCAGAGAAAAAACATTTTAAAGGGTGGGCATTGTCCGACCTACGTTGTTGCAAACATAGATTTGTTTTTCTCCGCGACTCTGCGTCTCTGCGGTGAAATGTTTTAAAGTCTTCTAATGTCTGCTATGTGTCGAAACCAGTCATTTCGAGTCGATATTACCTGTCAACTAAAATCCAGACTTATGCAAAATAACATTTACAAGCGAAAAACCTACGGCAAAATTTCTTTAAAACCATTTAGAGTAATAAATTTTTCACTTTTTATAATATCACCCTGACTATCCGGTCGCCCGATACCATAACAATGTTTAATGCCATAGTGACTAGCACACTCAAGCACCTCCAGATTATCGTCAATTAACATGGTGGACTGTTTATTATAAGCCTCAACATCCTGTAGCTTTTCCCAGAAACCTTCATTTTCTTTTGCCAGACCGATTTCATGGGCATTGATAATATTATCAAAATGTACGTGCAGGTTTGTTTTCTGCATTTTTAAATCCAGACTAACCGGGTGGGCATTGGTCACCAGCACAACACGTTTATTATTTTTGTTTAACCAGGAAAGAAAGGTTACAACATCAGGACGGATAGAAATCATCGATGCGATATCATGTTTTAACTGTTTAATATCCAGCGACAATTCACGCGACCAGAAATCAACACAGTACCAGTCAAGACTGCCGCGCACGGCAGCATACCGATCCATCAATTGCTGATGCGCTTCATCGGCAGACAGACCATGTTTTTCGGCATAACATAAAGGCACGTGTTGCAACCAGAAATGGTTATCAAAGTGTAAATCCAGCAAAGTACCGTCCATATCTAGCAACACGGTTTCAATATCTTTCCATGCTGGGACTTTATTGAGGTTTTTTTTGTTATCTGCGTCTATAGTCATACAGGTATTATACAATGCCACTATTAATGCGTAACCCACAAAAGGATATAACGATGAGCCACTCTCTGGATCTGGACACAAACAACTTAGAACGGCTTTGCCACGAATGCGTGGACATCGCTCGCGATGCCGGTATAGCAATATTAACTATTTATAATCAGGGCTTTACTGTCGAAGAAAAAGAAGACAAATCACCACTGACCGATGCTGATTTAGCTTCGCACAATCTGATATTGAAACGCCTGAGCGAATTAACGCCGGACATTCCAATATTATCGGAAGAATCAGCCAAACTTTCTTTTGAAGAGCGTGCAAGCTGGCAGACCTACTGGCTGGTCGACCCTTTGGACGGCACCCGTGAATTTGTAAAACGTAATGGCGAATTCACTGTCAACATTGCACTTATCCATCAACACCAAAGCATTATTGGTGTCATCAACGTGCCGGTACTGGATGTGGATTATTATGCCTGGCAAAATGGGGGCTGCTATAAGGCTGAGAAAAAAGGCGTGGCTGAAAAAATATCCGTAAAAAAATTAGATGGCTCTCAGCTTTGCGTTGCCGGTAGTCGCTCACACGGCTCCGAAATGATGCAGAAATATATGAAAAAGCTGAACGCTGATAATAAGGCAGGCATAGAAACGCTTAGCATGGGCAGTTCACTAAAGTTCCGCCTGGTTGCCGAAGGTCGCGCCGACCTTTATCCCCGCCTGGGACTGACTTCAGAGTGGGATACCGCTGCGGCACATTGTATTGTCGAACAGGCAGGCGGTTATATAAGCAAAACCGATATGACGCCGCTAAAATACAATACCAAAGACAGCTTACTCAATCCCTTCTTCTTTGTTTTTGGTGATAACAGCCGCGACTGGTCTCAGTACCTGGAAGATTAAATATGAAAATACTCGTGGTCGGCGGTGCCGGTTATATCGGCTCGCACATGGTGAAACAACTGTCCTTAGCCGGTAACGATGTGATAACGCTGGACAACTTAAGTTACGGTTATCGTGATGCGGTAAAATATGGCAAATTTATTGAGGGTGACTTAGGCGATAACGCAGTACTGGATGCCATTTTCAAATCGGCTGACATTGATGCCGTCATGCACTTTGCCGGCTTTATTCAGGTTGGTGAATCGGTCATCAAACCATCAATGTATTATCACAATAACGTGGTGAATACCCTTACCCTGCTGGATGCCATGCTGCGTCATGATATAAAAAATTTTATTTTCTCATCCACCGCCGCTATTTTTGGTGAACCCGATTACACCCCTATTGATGAGAAACATCAAAAACAGCCGATCAACCCCTACGGCCATTCAAAACTAATGATTGAGCAGGTACTGGATGATTATGACAAAGCTTATGGGCTACGCTCTACCTGCCTGCGTTATTTTAATGCAGCCGGCGCTGACCCTGATGGTGAGCTGGGTGAACGCCATATCCCGGAAACACATTTAATTCCACTTATTCTGCAGGCCGCTTCCGGTCGTCGTGACGATATAAAAGTATTCGGTGACGACTACGAAACTGATGACGGCAGCTGTGTTCGTGATTACATACATATAAACGATTTATGTCAGGCGCATTCACTGGCACTAGATAGCATGATTAAAAACAATAAAAGCGCACGCTTTAATCTTGGCAATGGTAAAGGCTTTTCTGTAAAACAGGTAATTGATGTGGTCAAAGATGTTTCCGGCAAAAATTTTAAAGTAAGCATCGAACCCCGGCGTGACGGCGACCCTGCTGTACTGGTTGCCGATGCTACGCTAGCAAAAAAAGAATTAAACTGGCAGCCTGAATTTGCCGAACTTAAAGATATCGTTAAAACCGCCTGGGACTGGGAAGTTAATTTTTTGTGCCAATAATAAAATGAAAAATATTTTTCCACAGATGGACGCAGATCAACACAGAGTAGTGGCACAAGGATGTGCTGTTTACGAACCAAAGGATGGATAAAAGCATTTATATTAATTTTTTCCATGGGCGAAAGCTAAAAAATATCTGTGTTCATCTGTGGATAAAATTGTTTTGTATGTCAGCCCGATAATGAATTCAGCCACTTGTCAGATTAAGCTTAAACCACTTCAACAAACACCTGTCTTTATCAAACATCGGGTCATGTGTAAACGCATGGTAGCGTCTTCAGTAATGGTATGAAACAGGTGATGCGGGCTGGTCGATTTTTCTATTATTTCCTCAAGGTCGTCACAAAGTTCACGATAATAATCCAGCAGTCGCAAATCAAAACGATGTAAGGCATTACTTAACGGGTCTTTACTCTGGCGCTTGCGGATGGTTTGCATGCCATCCTCAAAAACATTACCCAGACACACATGCACGGCTGAAAACAAAGTCGCCCAGCCGTTAAACCAGAACATCAAATCCTTATCAAAGGTTTCACCATCCGTGCCTTTACCTGCCAGCATTTGCTTTAACAAATCTCTTTCATTGACGGCTTCATGCAATGCCATCATATTGGCGCGGCCATAAGCATCAATAGTGGTACTGGTAAGCAACATATGTACATTAGGATATTTCGATAATACAAAAGTGGCATCTTTAATCAGTGCTGAAGGTTTCTCTGGGTTTAGTGGATTACGTTTTAAACGTGCAGACGGTGATGAGGATAAAACCTGCAAGTGATGTCCTCGGCGACCCAGTTCGTTTACCAGGCGGGAAAATACGCCCTTATGAAACAAATCCATAGAAAAATTCAAATAGCCCTGTTTGTGTAATAAACACAGTTGAATTTCATCCTTAAATTTGGGCACAGCTTCTACAATATTTGCTATCTTGGTGACCGGAATACGCTCGTTTAAATTTCCGTCACGACCAACCACCACTTCCTGGTGAAACTCATCAAAACTAATCTGTAACATAATTTTAGCTTTTGGCCAGGTCACCGAACGGCGGCGAATGGAAGAAGCCATTTTTTCCAACACCTGTTTCGTTAATTCACGGCTGTCTGCAAAATCACCGTTTAATAAAATGGCAAAGGTCGTCACCTTTTTCATCTTTACTATGGCATCATAAAAATGCGGCAACTGCCGAGTTAAATCACCACCAGTAAATAATACCGATGTGGTCAACTCATTAATTTTCTCATACAGTGGTGCCGGGTCATCAGTATTTTTCATTAACGGACGAAAAATAAACATGCAATGACGGCAGGTTTGTGGACAGCCCATAGCGGGAACAATGCCCAGTTTGCTAAATGCTTTCAGTGGTTCGCTATCAGGCAATGCATCCACTAATGCCAGGCGTTCTTTATCATCTGCACCCAGCATATCGGCATAACGGTGTTTCTCCTGTTTTGCCAGGTCTTTATAAGCGAGAGCAAACGTTTTGTCAAAAAGATGCAAGGCATTCCATTGCGTTTCGATATATTCCGCAAGAGAAATTGAACCTCCTTTCTGCTCAAGTAGTTGCAGTAACTGCTGTTTCTGCAAAGGTGCCCGACCCTGATATCTTTGCCAATATGTTATATAAAGACGGATAAATTCAGCCGTATCGTCACTGCTTAACATCATCTTCATTAAAAAAGCCTGTGCACCTTTACTAAAGGTGCTTAAAACCTCAACCTGATAATCAGCATGTACATTTTGCTGCAACCAGTTCCACGCATAAACATAACTCATCAGAAAGCTCAGGTTCTGCGCATCATTCTCAGCCAATTTCTGGTCAGAAAACAGCCTCTGCAACATAAGTTGCATATCACCACCAGTCAGCCGGTTAATCTCGGTTTTAAAACGCTGGCGCAGGGATAGTAGATAAGCTTGACGAACATCCTGCTGTGCCTCGCTGCTAATGGTAATTTTGCTGGAAGGATGACCGGACTGAATGGCGATATTTGTACTCATATTTACCTGAATTCAAGCTGTTATTAACATCGTATGTAACTTATCAATACCCCATGAATCAGCAGCGAAATTGAAAAAGATATGATTTTTAACTTACTATTAATCGTTGCATAAGTTCTCGCAGTGTGTTTTTTAAACTGTCGGTAGCATGGATGCTACCGTCAAGCCTATAGGGATATATTTACGGCGCGTTTCAAAAGTACACTGCGAG
Source organism: Gammaproteobacteria bacterium (assembly GCA_022712755.1). GTDB lineage: Bacteria > Pseudomonadota > Gammaproteobacteria > SZUA-229 > SZUA-229. The sequence goes on along the minus strand of JAFLJY010000238.1, from coordinate 4,562 downwards.
AACTTATGCAACGATTAATACTAAGTCAGATGAAAAGGATACAGGTTAATAAAGACTGTCTACAGCAAGGATGCTGTAGTCAAGCTTACATGGACGTATTTATAGTGTGTCTTTACTAACCTGTATCCTTTTCATCTGTTTCATTAATAATTGCACAATGGGTAGAAAACAGCTAATGTTTTTTTGCTGTGATCCGATACTATAGTGATAGTGGCAGCATATTTTTTGGATTTTACTGAGAGAGAATCAATACCATGCCGGTTAAACAAACCCTGTCAAACGACGGCAAAATAATGCACCTTAGTGTTAGCGGTCGTTTTGACTACAAAATTTCCAAAGAATTTCGCAAGTCTTACAAACAGACTGTCGATCATAAAGACATTACCTATTATGTCAATTTAAGCAACACATCTTACATGGATAGTTCAGCGCTAGGCATACTATTACTATTACGTGAATATGCTAAAGAAAACAACGGCAGGGTTGTTATTGAACAGCCAGGAGAAATGGTAAACCATATCTTACAGGTGGCCAACTTTGGAAAACTTTTTACTATCAATCAAACACGTTCAAAACCAGATTTGGTTATTGTTAAAACATCAACGTAAAAAATAACCATAGAAAACACTGAGTTTACTTTGTTACTATGCAGTGGCTCGACCTTAACCAGACAAAACGTGTCAGATTTACTCATGGTGCGAATGTCTGATTTCGGTCATTAGCGGGCATATAAAAAACAATTTTATCCACAGATAAACGCAGATAAACACAGATGTTTTTTAGCTTTCGCCTACGGCGAAGCTAACAATAAATGCTTTTATCTGTGTTCATCTGCGTTTATCTGTGGAAAAAATCTTGTTCCTTTAATGTCCGTTAAGTGTCGAAATCAGTCACTATCTGCCAGTTGAAATACGTACTATACAATTTAGCCAAATTTTTCTAATCCGCGTTGCTGGATAAGCGGAAACTTTTCATCTAAAGGTAAAGGCTTATCTATGTGATAACCCTGGGCATAATCCACATCGAGTTTTTTCAACGCATTCATGATTTCTTCGTTTTCTACAAATTCAGCAATGGTCTTGATTTTCATAATATGCCCGACCTGATTAATGGCTTCCACCATGGCAGAATCGACCTGATCATCAACGATATCCTTAACAAAAACGCCGTCAATTTTTAGATAATCCACTGGCAAACTTTTTAAATAAGAGAAGGACGATAAACCACTACCAAAATCATCCAGTGCAAATTTACAGCCCAGCATTTTCAAACTCTCAATAAAGGATACCGCCTTATTGAAATTGCCTATAGCAGCCGTTTCAGTAATTTCAAAACAAATATTCGAGGCGGGTATTATATTTAGTTCAAACTGCGCACGGATATAAGCAAGCAATTCTTCACTACCCATTGACTCTCCCGAAAGATTAATAGCGAGGACAGGTAGATTACTCAAACCGTTATGACGAGCATAATCATGTAAGAAATTAAACACATGCACGACCACCCAGTGATCAATGGCATGCATAAGATTGTAACGCTCCGCAGCAGGAATAAACACCCCCGGTGGAATCAAATCACCTTCCTCACTAACCATACGTAACAATATTTCATAGTGTGGTTTAAGGTTGTTATCGTCTTTTAGAGGTTTGATGGTTTGCACCATCAAACGGAAGCGGTCTTCTGCCAGTGCTTTGGGAATATGCGATGCCCATTGCAATTCCGAATGTCGCTCTGCACTTTCGGAATCTTCACTGTTATACATCTTAATCTGATTACGACCCGCATCTTTAGCGGCATAACAGGCAACATCTGCATGACCAAGCAAACTGACAATGCTGTCACTATCATTATTGACTTCCACCAGGCCTATGCTAGCTCCAACTTCAAATTGCTTTCCTTCCCAGATAAATCGATAGTGATTGATCATGCTGAGTAATTTACGTGCAATTCTATCACCCATTCTTGTATCACAGTTAAGTAGCAAGACACCAAATTCATCACCACCCAAACGCGCCAGTGTATCGTTTTCACGGAACATGCTAAGCATCACATTACTTAGTTGGCACAATAGTGCATCACCCGCCACGTGACCGCAGGTATCATTAACTATTTTGAACTGGTCAAGATCGATATATAACAAAACATGACGTTTGTTTATTTGCTGTGCTGATGTAAGTGCATTTTCCAGCTCATGTTCAAATGCATAGCGATTAACCAACCCCGTCAATCTATCGTGATTGGCCTGATAAGAAAGTGACGCTTCCGCACGTTTTCTCTCAGTAATGTCGCGGGCGTAAATATTGACATATCCGGATTCAACTACTGGTGTCAAAATTAATAAATATTGACTAATACCAACACTCAACTCAACTTCACGAACCTCAATGAAGTTTAATGTCTCCTGTATTTTATTTATCCATTCACCCGGTAACTTGCCAAGTTTTTCAGTGCACCAATGATTTAATAATATTTCTGCTGCGCTATTATGAAAGATAATTTCACCAGACTGATTAACACGCATAATCGGATCCGGGCTCTCCATTGGAAAACGTGCCAGTGATTCTATTTCAATCTCAGCTTTTTTCTGTGCTGTAATATCCGTGCGCATACCAATATATTCATAAGGTTTCCCTTTCTCATTTAGCCTGGGAATCAGTGTGGCTTCCACCCAGAAATAACTGCCATCTTTTGCCTGATTACAGATTTGGCCTTGCCATATTCCTCTGTTAGCAATGGTTTGCCACATATCTCTAAAGAATTTTTTGTCGTGCTTATCTGACTTAACAATGCGGTGATTCACTCCAATCAACTCTTCTCGACTGTATTGTGAAATTTCGCAAAACTTATCATTTGCATAAATAATATTACCTTTAACATCGGTAATGCTAACAATAGCGTGTTTATTCAGTGCTCGTTTACGAAACTCCAGATCAATCAGCGTGTCTCTCAGGTTGCGACTGGTTGACTGTAAACGTGTTAGCACCAGACCAAGATAAAACAACATAACAATGGATACAGCGAATAATAAACTTTTATATTTGAATGCGACTTTGCTGCGTTTCTCGAATAAAACGGCATATCGTTTTTGTATCCAGTCAATTTGTTCAGCGATTTTAATATTTTGTATCTGCCGTAGCAGATTAAACAGTACATTGTTTGTTTCAATTACCTTGTTAACATACTGAGAAAGCAGTTTAAGATTTTTTACATCGTTGCCGCGCAAACCATTTTCGCTACTGATTAAAGCGACCAGACTATGCTTCAACTTTTCTTCATCTACTTCAAAACCTGCAATATAGCGATTGATTTCAATATTTATTCTATTGATTTCCTGCTTCAATACAGACTTAACATTATTAGTAATATCTACAGCGTTCTCAATACTAATACTTAACTCCTTAAAAGCTTTTGGTAGATACTGCTTAGTGAACTTATTAAGTGCTGCACGCTGCTTATAAATCGAGACCAGTTGAAACTTTTCATTTTCAAGTTTTACTAATTTCTGAAATGCAACCCTCAGGCTTTCATCTGTTGTGAGATACATTTGCAAATGATTACTCATCTTTAATCTCGCTTCTGTCATTTGCTGCTGTGACAAGCTTATGGCATCGAAATTCTTATGCAGTGCTGCCTGATACTGGATAACACTCTGATCCAGTTTAAGATCGTTTTTCTTTACCTCTAATATGGATCGGGTAATCGTCAGGTGTTGTTGCTGATTAATCTGACTGTGTAAAAATAGTGCGCTTAACAGCCCAGCCACAATAAGACCAATACTGACATACAACACTTTCTTTTTATTCATATTGACCGTCCATTGTACTGTCCGGTAAGACTGCGTAAAAACTCAGCGATTGAGCGTGCATCTTCATCACAAATTTCACGGCCAAGCTGGTATTTCGCCATGAACTTAACTGCTTTTTCCAGGCTTTTTATGTTTCCGACATGGAAATAAGGCGCAGTTTTTGCTACATTCCTTAAACTCGGCACTCTAAATACATGCTTGTCATTATCACTGCCCGTGAGGTTATAGCGCCCAAAATTAAACTTCGCTTGAGCTGAACCTTTTTCTTGTTTGGCAAAAGGGTTAAGAAAAGTACCCAGTCGCGCATTCACATTACCGCCAATGTTGATGCCCTGGTGACAGGCAACACAGCCATATTGCTTGAACAATTCATAACCGGTTTTCTGCTCTGAACTAATAGCACTGTCGTCACCGCGCAGATAATGATCAAAAGGTGAGTCCGGTGTAATTAACGAGCGTTCAAAACTGGCGATGGCGTGTTTAACATTGTTACGAGTCAAACCATCAGTAAATAATTGCTCGAAACGATTTTTATAGAACGGGTCTTTTGCCAGGCGAAGTAAAATATTGTCCCAGTTACCACCCATATGTTTAACATTTGCCAGCACATCCTCAAGCTGCTGTTCCAGCGTAATACGGCGACCGTACCATGTTAGTAAGGGATTCAGGCTGACATTAAACACCGTGGGCGTGTTCATCCGGTCTTTACCACCACGTATATCTATCGATACTTTAAGCCCGTCATCGCCTGCCATAT
>JAFLJY010000288.1 GCA_022712755.1 Gammaproteobacteria bacterium | reverse complement strand
ATCGAAAGAATTACCTTAGAGACTGGGAAAGGCTTTAAATTTTACGGTGCCGGTGGCAATCAAACCGATGGAAAACACCAGCATTGCCAGTGCAGTGCCTACTGTTATGTAACGGTACTCAATGGCTGTATCAGCAAAACGTCCTACGGCTTCTCGCAAACGATTAAAGCCTGCTTCAAATTTTTTGCGAAATACAGGCTGCTGTTTTTTCTTTGACTGTTCTAATGAATGTTTTAAGTGATTCGGCAACACTAAAAAGGCTTCTATTAAGCTAATGGTTAATATCGAAAGTAAAACCACGGGTAACACACCAAGAATCTGCCCCATGTCACCTTTCATCATCAGCAGGCTACCAAATAGAAACGCTGATGTTAGATAGGAGGCGACGACACCGGTAAACACGCGGTGGGTACCATCAATGACGGCGTCAAGTGAAGACTTTCCTTTTTTATATTCATGCGCAATACTTTCCGATATGACAATCGCATCATCCAGTAAAATACCAATCGCCATCAATAACGCAATCATTGAAATCATATTGATGGTAATGCCAAACATCACCATCACTGCCAGACCGCCGAGAAATGAAATCGGCAGACCCAACGCGACCCAGAAAGTGTAACGCCAGTTAAAAAACAGAAACATGGCTAAGGTAGCGAGAATCAAACCCTGCCAGCCATTTTTCAGCAACAGGTTAAGTCGGTCAGTCACTATTGCAGATTTATCCTGGGTAATAGTAAGACGTGTACCTTCAGGCAATATTTTGTTTTCAGCGTTAACAAAATGATTAACCTCATTAAAAACTTTTAAGGTATCGTCAGTGGTGTTTTTGCTTATTATTAGCAGGCCTGCAGGTTGCCTGTTTAGTTCAATGCGCTGTTCACGTTTTTCAAACTTTTCTTCAATGCGTGCAATATCACCCAGTTTGATTTCACCACCACCGAGTGAATGTAAAATCACCAGGTCAGCCAGTTCTTCCGTTGTTTTACGAATATTTGCAAAACGAATTTGATATGAAGTCTCTCTTGCTTCCAGTAAACCTGCCGGCAATTCAACTGCCTGTGCCGCAATCAAGTTGGCAATATCCTGTACACTGAGCTGATATTTAAGCAGGGTATCAGGATGAATCAACACCTGTAGCTGATGCGTTGAAAAGCCACCAACGGTGACTATCGGGATTTTAGGATTAGCCAGCAGCTTACTGCGATAGGATTCAGTCAGTGCTTTTAGTTCAGAGGTGGTCAGGTTTTTTGAAGTAATGGCAATATTCGCGACCAGACTAATACGCCCCAGTTGTTCAATAATGGCATCTTCTGTATCTTCTGGAAAATCTGAAATACCGTCTATGGCCGCTTTTATGTCATTATAAAACGCATCAATGTGACCGGCTTCCTGCATTTCCAGGATAAAAATGGCCACATTGTCGCGGGCATCACAGTTTTGCTCTTTTAAAAAGCTGATGCCATCGGTAGCGTCTTCCAGACGGTTGCAAAGACCATCTTCTACATCAGCAGGGTTGGCTCCCGGATAAGCCATGGTTACTTTTACTTTACTGGGATCAAGTAGCGGAAAAGATTCTTTATTTAAATTCGTTAATGAAAATAAACCGATAGCAATGATCGCCATCATCAGAATATTGCCCGCAGTCGGGTGCTGCGCGAAATAGCGAATCATAAATTATTACCAGAATTATTACTCGTGGCTGCATTATCCATCATGCTTTCTTCTATCGTTAAACCATGCAATTCAGCGTTGCCAAGGGCCATTAGTCTCAGTTGTTTCTCATAGTCGTTTGCTATGATGGTTTTTAATGGCAAACCTTCGATAACAGGGATAACATCACTGATAATTAATTTTTCTCCCGCCTGTATTCCCGCTGCTTGCATGCCTGCATCTTCAGAATCAGCAATAACCACCAGTTCACCCTGGGTAAACAAGACATTAACCGGACGAATAGCCAGTTTGTTTTCCTCTGTGGCGATATACACACGTCCCTGGTGGACGGCTTTTCGAGGTAAAACCAACGTCGGTTTTGCTGGTGCTAAAAATTCTACCGAGGTAAACATGCCCTTTAATAAAGGTGGACGCTTGCCTGGTATAATATTTTCATAGGGTTTATCAACGATAACAACCAGGCTTAAGGTATCTCGAATGGGATCAACAGAGGCGCTCAAGCGAAGCAGCGTTGCCTGCCAATAGGTTCCATTTTCATTGCCAACCAGACGAACACGCGCCTCCAGTTGCATGTTTGATAAGGCTGCCTGTAATCTGCTCGGGTTTTGCAGGTTTATTGATTCCTTATTAAATCGTAAGCCGGTCACCAATGGACGAAACTGCCGGGTAGGAATTTGTGCAACAATCTCAACCGCTTCTACACCCAGAGCCTCAAATAACACACTGCCCGCCTGCACAAACTCACCTTTTTCAACCGCAACCGCGCCGATACGCGCATCAAAAGGCAGGCGAACTTCGGTTCGCCCTAACGTATCCTGACTTTTATCAACCTGGCTTTTGGATTGTTTTATTTGCGCATTAATCGAGGCTCTTCGACTGGCAAAAGCGGCTAATTTACCTTCAATATCCTGTAGCTGTTGCTGCAGGGATAATACTTTTTGCTTAGCCTTATCCAGTGTAGAAAGTGAAATAATGCGTTTGTCCCAAAGCTCTTCGGTGCGTTCAAGTTCTTTACGCTCGACATCTAAATTTTTCTGTACAATAACAAGTGACTCGCTGGTACTTTTTTCTTCTACGTCTAATTGCACCAATGCAGACCGGCTGTTTGCCAGCACCGCCATACTTTCGGTTAATGAGAACTCGAATGTGGTTGGTTCAATACGCAACACCAATGTGTCTTTTGCAAGGCTTGCCCCCTTTTGCAAATCAGCGTGCATAAAACTAATTTTACCGCTCACTTCTGACTTGGTATTTAGCACAACAGCAGGCTCAACATTGCCATAGGCCACGGCTCTGGCACGAAACGGTATTTTTGTGGCGGTGATGACTTCTACCACTTTTATAGGATAACCCACAATTTGATGCTCAACAGGGGCTTTGGTCTTTACCAGGAATACAACAATCACAATAGCCGCAATCAGCAGTAGTGGCAGGAAAATGGGATGCTTTAGTAAATTTTTCATGGTTGGTTTTGGCTTTATTAAAAAAAAGGGTCAGACTCAATGCCAGTAAGTTAAGGAAAACATGGGTTCGTAGGTCGGGTTAGTGAAACGTAACCCGACAATTGTTAACATTAAGCCATTGATTGTTGGATTACGCTATCGCTAATCCAACAAAGACTTATTACATCCTTAACTTACTGGCATTAATCGTTCCCATGCTCTGCGTGGGAACGCATCGGTAAACGCTCTGCGTTACGTGACGCAGAGCGTCGTGCCAGGCGTTCCCACGCAGAGCATGGGAACGATAATCTTAGCCCTGTAAAAGTTACTTGTAGATGGGTGGCAAGCCCTGGGCTGCAATAGATGAAGTATTAAGTGACAACTTTCTCTATTAAAAGTGCAAACTCTATTTGAATTATATCAGCCTCTTTACTGCAAATGGAGAATGCTGACTTTGACATCGCAGGTATATTAGAATATAATAATATTATTATTTACTTACAAGAGGTCATTATTATGACTAAATTACTCATAGTGCTTATTTCAGCATCATTTCTTTTTACCGCCGCTCACGCTGATGAAGCCAGTGATTACATTAATACAAACATGTTATGGACTGACAATGATGAGTTTCATCGTTTAAACATCACACAGGCTGACGAAATCAGGGACTATAGAAATTCAAACATGCTGTGGTCTGATAATAAGGAATTTCATCGTGTGGATAGCGCTCAGGCTTATGAAATTTTAGACTACAGAAATGCGAGCATGCTGTGGCCTGACCGTATTAACATCTCTCAAGCGGATCATGACTTAATTAATTCAAATATGTCATGGCATGGTGATTATGAGTTTCAGGAGCATTAATCCGCTCTTAGCCATCGTAAATCCCCCTTGATTGGGGGATTTTTTTTGCACAGTCCTTTTTATTTCATACCAGAGAAACGCTGACTAAGCCACCAATTCTGCATAGACCTCAGCAAAAGCAGCAATAGCGGTATCCAGATCATGTTTGGTATGTGCGGCTGAAATCTGAGTGCGGATTCTTGCTTTACCTTTTGGCACTACCGGAAAGAAAAAACCAATAGCGTAAACGCCACGCTCAAGCAATTTTTCTGACATTTTTTGTGCTAATACGGCATCGCCTAACATCACAGGAACGATAGGATGGTCGCCCTCATCTACCTCAAAACCAGCGGCCCGCATACCCTTGCGAAAATAGTGTGTGTTTTCCTGCAATTGATCGCGCAATGCGGTTGAGCCTGAAAGCATTTCCAGCACTTTGAGTGTCGCTGCACAAATTGCCGGTGCGACGGTATTTGAAAACAGATAGGGACGCGAGCGTTGACGTAACATGTCTATAATTTCTTTTCGACCGGATGTGTAACCACCGGAAGCGCCACCCAGTGCTTTGCCAAAAGTGCCGGTAATAATATCAACGCGATCCATCACGCCGCAGTACTCATGAATACCACGACCAGTTTTTCCCATAAAACCAACAGCATGACAGTCATCATGGTGAACCATGGCATCATACTTATCGGCAAGGTCACAAATTTTATCCAGCTGTGCAATGCTGCCGTCCATGGAAAAAACCCCATCGGTGGTGATTAAAATACGGCGCGCACCGGCAGCAACCGCCTGTTTTAATTTATCTTCCAGATCATGCATGTCATTATTTTTATAACGATAACGCGCTGCTTTGCACAAACGCACACCATCGATAATCGATGCATGATTTAACTCATCAGAAATTACTGCGTCTTCATTTGTTAAAATAGTTTCAAACAACCCGGTATTGGCATCAAAACAGGCCGCATAAAGAATACTTGCTTCCATGCCAAGAAACTCGGACACTTTCTCCTCAAGTGTTTTATGCACCGTTTGTGTGCCACAGATAAAACGCACCGAAGACAAACCGAAACCCCACTGCTGGTAACTATCTTTTGCCGCCTGGATAACCTCAGGATGGTTTGCCAGACCGAGGTAATTATTGGCGCACAT
>JAFLJY010000090.1 GCA_022712755.1 Gammaproteobacteria bacterium | reverse complement strand
TTGATCCTGATATTTCAACACAGGAAATGTGTGACCAGTTGACTATGGCCGGACTGGAAGTTGATAGCCTGGAATCGGCAGCAGGCGACTTCACAGAAGTGTTTGTTGCGCGAGTAGAATCCCTGGAAAAACACCCTGATGCAGATAAGCTAAATGTTTGCCAGGTAACAGATGGTCTTGAGACGCTGCAAATTGTTTGTGGTGCGGCAAATGTTCGACCCGGTCTGCTTATTCCACTTGCAAAAGTCGGTGCGGTATTACCGGGAGCCAATAAAAACGAAACATGGGAAATTAAACCGGCAAAACTGCGTGGCGTAGAATCATTCGGCATGTTGTGCTCGGAAAAAGAGTTGGGACTGGCCGACAGTGCAGAAGGTTTGATGGAGTTGCCTGATGATGCGCCACTGGGGCAAAACATTCGTCAATATCTGCAGCTTGATGACAATATAATTGAGCTGGATTTAACGCCGAATCGAGGTGACTGTTTAAGTATTGAAGGCGTGGCGCGTGAGCTTGCTGCGCTTAATCAGTGTGAAGTTAATGAACAGCAATGGCAGCCGGTTAAGCCAACCATTAACGATGAATTTCCTGTTGAAATTCTTGCGCCTGAAGCCTGTACGCATTATTGCGGTCGTGTTGTCAAAGGTATTAACGTCAAGGCGCAAACACCACTGTGGATGCTGGAACGTTTACGTCGTAGCGGCATACGCGGTTTAAGTCCGGTAGTTGATATCACCAACTATGTCATGCTGGAACTGGGGCAACCGATGCATGCCTTTGATTTGCAAAAATTGAATGGCAAGATCACTGTTCGATACGCCCATATAATAGAGTCTAAGGATGCAGAGAAAATTACGTTATTAGACGGTAAATGCATCGAACTTCAAGAAAACTCATTGGTTATTGCCGATGATATCAAAGTGCTTGCACTTGCAGGTGTGATGGGCGGAGAAGATTCTGCGGTTGACGATTCTACTACTACTATTTTCCTTGAAAGCGCATTCTTTAAACCCGAAGCTATCGCCGGTAAAGCCAGAAGTTATGGTTTGCATACTGACTCTTCACACCGTTTTGAGCGTGGTGTCGATACTAAGTTGCAGCTTCATGCGATTGAACGGGCAACTGAATTAATTCATGAAATCTGTGGTGGTGAAATTGGCCCTGTGCTTCAACATAAAACGCCATCTCATCCTGAAGAAACCACAGCAATACACTTGCGCTCAAGCCAAATTAAACGTGTACTCGGCATAAACTTGTCGAATGATGACGTGACAGGCATATTCCAGCGCTTAGCTATGGAAGTGAATGTGTACCCTGACGGCTGGTCAGTCAAGCCCCCCAGTTTTCGTTTTGATATTCAGATAGAAGCGGATTTGCTGGAAGAGCTGGTTCGTATTTATGGCTACAATAATATCCCGCGCACAAACCCGAGTTACCATTCTATTATTCAGGCGCAGCCGGAATCCGAAAATGCCCTCAATACACTAAAAAAATGTTTGGTCAACCGTGGTTATTATGAGGCGATTAGTTACAGTTTTGTTGACCCTAAGTGGCAGAAGATACTTGATCCACAGTCAAAAACCATCGCCCTGGCTAATCCGCTGTCGTCAGAAATGTCGGTGATGCGCACTACCATGTGGCCAGGCTTGCTCAGTGCCTTGAAACACAATGTCAACCGCCAACAAAGCCGAGTACGGCTGTTTGAAACCGGTTTGTGCTTTAAGCCAGAAACAGAAAAGTCAGGTATTGATGGAATTGCGCAAGAGCCTGTGTTTGCCGGTGTTATTTGTGGTGATATACACCCTGAACAATGGCTCGAGACCACTCGAAAAGTGGATTATTTTGATATTAAAGCCGATGTAGAAGCCTTATTAGCGTTTTCATCAAAAGTGACCATTTTTGAAGCAGCAGAACATCCCGCGCTGCATCCGGGGCAGAGTGCCTGTATTAAGCAGAACGATGAAATTATCGGCTGGATAGGGGCATTGCATCCAGACGTTCAGAAAGCACTGGATATTGATCCTGCAACTTATGTTTTTGAGTTAAAACAGGCCGCTATCGAAAATAATTGTATTCCGGCATTTAGGGCGTTATCACGTTTCCCGGAGGTAAGGCGAGACCTTGCTATTCTGCTTGATGAAAAAATTTCTGCGGCTGAAATATTGTCAGCAATTGAAACAGCATCATCAAATTTACTCAAAGAAACACAATTATTTGATATATATCAGGGAAAAGGGGTAGGCGAAGGAATAAAAAGTGTCGCTTTCGGCTTGATTTTACAGGAGTTTTCCCGCACTCTTACCGATAAGGAGGTAGATGCCGAAATTGAAAATATCGTATCTACACTAAATCAAAAATTTGCTGCTACACTCCGGGAGTAGGTATGGCATTGACGAAAGCCGATATGGCTGAAAGTTTATACGAAGAATTGGGCTTGAATAAACGCGAAGCCAAAGAACTGGTTGAATTGTTTTTTGAAGAAGTTCGCGCTGCATTAGGTGATGCAAATCATGTAAAGCTCTCTGGTTTTGGAAATTTTGTGTTAAGAAACAAAACAGAACGACCTGGTCGTAATCCAAAAACAGGTGAAGAAATCCCCATTTCCGCTCGTCGTGTCGTAACCTTCAGACCCGGACAGAAACTGAAGCAAAGAGTAGAAGCTTATGCTGGAAGCCAGCAATAATAACGAATTACCTGTAATACCAGGAAAACGCTATTTCACGATAGGAGAAGTCAGTGAATTATGTGGCGTTAAATCCCACGTCTTACGCTATTGGGAACAGGAATTTACCCAGCTAAAGCCGGTAAAACGCCGCGGCAACCGTCGCTATTATCAGCGTCATGACGTTATTCTGATACGCCAGATTCGCAGTTTGTTATATGATCAGGGTTATACTATTGGTGGTGCCAGACTAAAATTGACCGGTGAAGATGTCGCTGATGATAACTCACAAAGCCAACAAATTATTCGCCAGATGCGAGATGAGCTGGAAGGGTTACTTTCAATACTCAGATAAAGATACCCACGCTCCTGCGTGATAACGATAAAAATAAAAAAGGCCGGCATAAACTGGCCTTTTTTTATGAGTATAATTTGTACTGTGGCGTTAATTATGGCTGGTAGCAAGGCAAACACAAACCACATGGAGTAGTTGCAGTATTAATGAGTATGATAAAAACCCACCTTGATATCTTAATGAATTGGAAGCTACGTCATGAATTGGTCGGGACGACAGGATTTGAACCTGTGACCACTACACCCCCAGTGTAGTGCGCTACCAGACTGCGCTACGCCCCGAAGGGTGTGTAGATTACACGAAAGTTTTTACATTTGACACAGGCAAACGCCATATCGACAATTATTTCACTATTTTTTTGCATTCGCCTTTGTTTTTTATTAGTCTTTGTTTT
>JAFLJY010000089.1 GCA_022712755.1 Gammaproteobacteria bacterium | reverse complement strand
TCGTCTCGCCAGTGAATTGACGGGTTGGGTACTTAACGTTATGACTGAGCAGGAAGCCGAAACAAAAACGGCAGAAGAAGGCGCGAAGTACCTTGAAGTCTTTACTAAGCACCTCGATGTGGATGCGGAAGTGGCGGAAATTCTGGTGGCAGAAGGCTTTTCCACAATTGAAGAAGTGGCTTATGTGCCCGAGTCTGAATTATTAGATATCGAAGAATTTGACGAAGATATTGTTGCTGAGTTACGTAATCGCGCTAGCGATTATCTGTTAACGCAGGCAATTATGACCGAAGAAGTACTGGAGAATAACAAACCACAGGAAGACCTGTTAACCATGGATGGTATGGATAACGAGCTGGCTAATCTGTTGGCAGTAAAAGGTATCTGCTCAATGGAAGACCTTGCCGAACAGGCGGTTGATGAATTAATGGAAATAGAAGGTATGGATGAGGTTCGCGCTTCCGAGTTGATTATGACTGCGCGTGCACCATGGTTTGCTGAAGCGACTTTAACCGAAGATGCTCAGACGGACGAGAAATAAAACACGCCTGGCATTTCACTTATGGCACATCACTGAGATTACACTGAGATAACAAATGGCTGAAGTAACAGTAAAACAATTGGCAAGTGTGGTTGGCACTCCCGTAGAGCGCTTACTTGAACAGATAAAAGATGCGGGTCTGGCGATTGATGCACCTGACTCATTAATATCTGATGCAGATAAGATGACTTTATTGGGCTTTTTAAGAAATCAGCACGGTAAAGATAGCAGTGTGGACGCTGACGCTGATTTGCATAAAAGCGAACCGCGCAAAATTACATTAAAGCGTAAATCGGTGAGTGAGGTAAAAGTACGGAGTGCTGGAAGAGGTGCTGTTTCCGTTGAAGTACGCCGTAAGCGCACGTTTACTCGGCCAACAGCACAAGATGCATTAGCTGATACAGATGCATTAGCTGATACAGTGGTAGCCGAATCTGCTAAAAGCGCTGACCAGGAAGTCCCTGTTGAAATCACAGAATTAGAAAAACTCCGCGCTGATCAGGCGCGTCGAGAACAGGAACGTGAAAGCGAGCGGCAGATTAAGCAGCAACGCGCTGCAAAGCGCGAACAGGAACAACAGGCTGAAGACACACGTTTAGCAGATGTTAAAGCTAAAGCCGAAGCCGAGCAAAGAGAAGAAAAAACAGCTAAACCAGAAACCAGATTAGCGGCCAGCTCAAAAGGCAAAGCTCATACGCCAGATGAATTACAGGCACAGCAGTCGCGTGATCAGAAAGCAACAACGAAAAAACACAAAGGTGAGCATAAAGATAAAAGCACTTTATATGGTCGTAAAGAGTTACATGTTTCCTCTGGCAAAAGCGGCAAACGTCATCAGAAGAAAAAAGGCAAGGCTGCGAGAAGAGCCGTTAGCTCTGCAGATGCAAAACATGGCTTTGAAAAACCGGTAGAGGCAATGGTTCGTGATGTCACCGTGCCTGAGACCATTACTGTTGATGAGCTAGCCAAACGCATGTCGATGAAAGCCGGCGAGCTTATTAAAGCCCTGATGCAAATGGGTGTAATGGCAACCATTAATCAGGTGATTGACCAGGATACAGCCGTATTGGTCATTGAAGAGCTAGGTCATAACCCGGTTGTGGTTAATGAGGATGATTACGAAAATTCATTATTAGCGCGAGATACCTCAGATCTGAAATTAGAAGCACGTCCACCTGTTGTCACTATTATGGGGCATGTTGATCACGGCAAAACATCACTGCTGGATTACATTCGTTCCTCAAAAATTGCCGCTGGTGAAGCCGGTGGTATTACCCAGCACATAGGTGCTTATCATGTGGAAACCGAAAAAGGTGTTATCACTTTTTTAGATACCCCAGGCCACGCAGCATTTACCAGTATGCGTGAACGCGGTGCAAACGCCACCGATATCGTCATTATTGTAGTGGCAGCCGATGACGGCGTGATGCCGCAAACCATCGAAGCAGTGCAGCACGCAAAAGCTGCTGAAGTGCCGATTATTATTGCCGTTAATAAAATCGATAAGGAAGGTGCCGACCCTGATCGGGTAAAAAATGAACTCGGCAGCTATGAAGTCATTCCTGAAGAATGGGGTGGCGATAATATTTTCGTTAATGTTTCTGCAAAGACAGGTGAGGGTGTTGAGACCTTGCTGGATGCCATTTCTCTGCAGGCAGAGCTGATGGAGATACAGGCGACAACAGAAGGCCTGGCGAAAGGGGTTGTTCTTGAGGCATCGCTGGACAAAGGTCGTGGTGTTACTGCAACGGTATTGATTCAGGAAGGCACCTTGAAAAAAGGTGATATTATGCTCGCCGGAGAAGATTTTGGTCGCGTGCGTGCGATGTATGATGAATACGGTAACAGTATTGAAAGTGCAGGTCCATCGATGCCAGCGGCCGTTATTGGTTTATCCAGTATGCCAAACGCGGGCGATGAAATGCTGGTGTTATCTGATGAACGTACGGCTCGTGAAGTATCACAAAATCGCCAGGAAAAAGCCCGTAATATGCGGCTCGCTAGTCAGCAGGCCAATAAGCTGGAGTCGATGTTTGACCAGATGAAGGCGGGTGAAGTTAAGAAGTTAAATATTCTGTTAAAAGCCGATGTGCAAGGCACGTTACATGCGATTAGCGATTCATTGCACAAGTTGGTTGCTGACAATGATGAAGTGGATGTCCGTATTGTTAGCTCGGGTGTGGGCGGTATTAATGAAACCGATATTAGTCTGGCTGCGGCATCAAACGCCATTGTCATTGGTTTTAATGTCCGTGCTGATGCTTCAGCCAGACGTGCAGCAGCCGAGCGGGCTGTGGAACTAAATTACTACAGTATTATTTATGAGCTGATTGATGAAGTAGCGAAAGCACTGACCGGTATGCTTAAAGCTGAATTTCGTGAACAGATTATCGGTATGGCAAAAGTGCAGGAAGTTTTTACCTCGCCCATGTTTGGTCAGGTTGCCGGTTCACTGGTCACCGAAGGTGTGGTGCGTAAAGATGCCCCAATTCGTGTGCTGCGTGATAATGTGGTAATTTTTGAAGGCGAACTTGAATCACTGCGTCGCTTTAAAGACAATGTGAAAGACGTTCACAGTGGTACTGAATGCGGTATTGCGGTGAAAAATTACGAAGTAAAAGTGGGTGATCAAATCGAAGTATTTGAACGTGTAGAAGTTGAACGCAAGCTTTAGTAATTATGAGTTATGTATTATGAATTATGAATTAAAAGAAAACCCCACAACTTGTAACACAGTGTTTTCCATCCTTTGGTTCGTTAACAGTTCTTCCATGTGCTACTACGCATTAAGCATTCATAATTCATAATTATTATTAGATGCCTAGAGAATTCTTACGTAGTGAACGTATGGCTGAGCAACTCCGTCGAGAGCTGGCAGAAATTGTGCGTGATGAAATAAAAGACCCGCGTCTGGGTTTCATGTCCTTTACTGAGGTACGCATGAGTCGTGATTTAAGTCATGCGGTGATTTACTGCTCTGTTTTCAATAAGGCCCAGGAAAAAGAATCCATTGAAGTGTTAAATCGTGCAGTCGGCTTTATTCGTAAGCAAGTTGCACGCCGAATTCGTGCACGTATTGTACCGACATTAAAATTTGTGGTTGATGATGGTGTTACCCGTGGTATTACTATGGATAAGCTGATTAGTGAAGCGATAAACCGAGATGAAAGCCAAAGTGATAAAAGCCAAAGTGACAAAAACAGCAATATCAGTAGTGGTAGTAGTGACGAGGTGTAGTTTTGGGAAGACGTAAAAATAAAGGACGTAATGTCAGCGGAGTATTATTGCTTGATAAACCTAAAGGCAGCAGTTCTAACCACGCATTACAAAAGGTAAAACGTCTATTTGGTGCGGCAAAAGCCGGCCATACTGGTAGTCTTGATCCATTGGCAACGGGCATGTTACCTGTGTGTTTTGGCGAGGCGACAAAAATTTCCGCATTTTTACTGGAAGCCGATAAAACCTATCGCCTAAAATGTCAGTTAGGTGTCAGTACTGCTACCGGTGATGCAGAAGGTGAGGTTATTGATACACAAGATGTTTCCAGCCTGACAGAGGCGGCGGTAAAAGCGGTGTTGCCAGAATTTATTGGCAAAATAGAGCAGATACCGCCGATGTATTCAGCCTTGAAACATAATGGCGAGCGTTTATATAAACTGGCCAGGCAGGGTATTGAAGTTGAGCGGAAAGCCAGATGTGTCACTATTTATGATATTAAATTTTTATCATTTGTCAGAGAAGATCAACAGCAGAAAGATCAACAGCGGACTATTCTCGAGCTTGAGGTTAGTTGTTCAAAAGGTACTTATGTGCGTACCCTGGCCGAAGATATTGCGAAAAAACTTAATTGTGGCGCACATATCACTGAATTGCGTCGCTTAAGTGTCGGCCCGTATACAGGCGAAATGTTGACCATCGAGCAACTGAGTACATTGGCAGAGCAAGGAGAGGCTGCGCTTGATGAATGCCTGCAACCGATTGATAGCGGTGTGGCTCATTGGCCAGATGTGCATCTGGGTTCGGATGCTGCCTTTTATGTACGTCAGGGACAACCAGTAATGGTGCCACATGCGCCGACTCAGGGCTGGGTTCGTATTTATGAGCAGAGCCAGTTTTTAGGCCTGGGTGAAATTCAGGACGATGGTCTAATAGCGCCACGTCGAATGATTAAGCAATGTGCTTAGACGGTTATAAGTTATAAGAACATAAAACATAACGCTTTTGTGTCACGCCAATTAGTGATAAAATCGCCACCCTTTTATTATCAATCATTTATTTGGTTAAAACTTTAGTTCGGAGTATTCATGTCTTTATCGACCGTAGAAAAAGGCGAAGTTGTTTCAAAATATCAGCAAAAAGATGGAGATACAGGTTCTCCGGAGGTTCAGGTTGCGTTATTAACAACTCGTATTGTGCAATTAACAGAGCACTTTAAAGAGCACAAGCACGATCATCATTCACGTCGTGGTTTATTACGCATGGTCAATCAGCGTCGTAAATTGCTGGATTACCTTAAGGGTAAAAACGTTGAGCGTTACAAAAAGCTGATATCCAGCCTTGGTTTACGTCGATAGTGACCCCGGCAATAATTTGTATTTATAATTATTTGTAAATTGTAAATATGGGTCGATAATTTTTCGTTGATAATATTTATGCCATAAATCTAATCACTGACTACCTGATACAACCCGCAGAGGTTATAGGTTCAGTGATTTTTTTATGCTTTTTTTCAGGGTTTAGATTCGTTTTCAGACCCCATAACAGGAAACAATACAGTGATACCTACAGCCATTAAAAAATCATTTCAGTACGGCGATTTAACAGTAACGATGGAAACGAGTGAAATCGCTCGTCAAGCAACCGGTGCGGTAATGATTAGCATGGGTGACACTGTTGTTTTTGTTACTGCTGTTTGTTCTAAAGAATCAGAAGAGGGCAGAGACTTCTTCCCGATGACGGTTAATTATCAGGAACGTACCTATGCGGCGGGTAAAATCCCCGGTGGTTTCTTCCGTCGTGAAGGCCGACCCAGCGAAGCAGAGATTCTGACCTGCCGTTTGATCGATCGCCCGATCCGTCCTTTGTTTCCAAAGGGGTTTACTAACGAATGTCAAATCGTTGCTACCGTGGTTTCCATGAGCGGTGACATCGATCCTGAAATCCCCTCAATTATTGGTGCTTCTGCGGCATTATGTATAGCCGGTGTACCTTTTGCAGGACCTCTTGGTGCTGCGCGCGTGGGTTACAACGATGGCGAATACCTGTTAAACCCAAATAAAGAAGCACTGGAAACCTCAGATCTTGATTTAGTGGTTGCCGGAACTGAAAAAGCGGTATTGATGGTTGAATCTGAAGCCAAAATACTCTCCGAAGAAGTTATGTTAGGCGCTGTTATGTTTGGTCATGAACAAATGCAGTCCGTGATTACTGCTATTAGCGAATTTGCCGCAGAGGTGGGAAATCCTAAGTGGGATTACGCTGCACCTGCTAGCGATGAAGCACTGGCTGAAAAAGTGGCTGAAATAAGTTCAGCAGCCATTGTTGATGCCTACCAGATTGCAGAAAAAATGGCACGCCAGGATGCAGTGAAAGCCGCCAGAAGAGCCTCAGTTGAAGCACTTCGCACTAATAATGAAGCAGATGATGGCTGGTCTAAAGACGAAATTAAAGGAGCCTTTGGCAAGTTAGAGAAGAAACTGGTTCGCGCGCGTTATATCGCAGGCGAAAAACGTATTGATGGTCGTAGTACTTCCGATGTTCGTGCCATTACTGTACGCACAGGCGTATTACCGCGTAC
>JAFLJY010000088.1 GCA_022712755.1 Gammaproteobacteria bacterium | reverse complement strand
CCTGAATGGAGCTGGATTGTCGGTGGTGCCGGTTTGATTACCCTGTTACTTGGTGCCTACATGGCGTTGTTTAAACATGATATTAAAGGTTTACTGGCGTATTCCACCATTAGTCATTTAGGCTTAATTACCTTGTTGTTTGGTTTTGGCACACAGATGGCCGCAGTCGCAGCGATTTTTCATATTATTAACCATGCCACGTTTAAAGCTTCCCTGTTTATGGTAGCCGGCATTATCGATCATGAAACGGGAACACGCGACATGCGCAGGCTTAACGGTTTGCTTAAATACATGCCACATACTGCCGTATTAGCGATGATCGCTGCAGCGGCGATGGCAGGTGTTCCCCTGTTAAACGGGTTTTTAAGTAAAGAAATGTTCTTTGAGCAGGCGTTGCTGGCAACACATGCAACACCTTTAGTATGGGTAGTACCTTTTTTAGTTACTGTGGCAGCGATTTTCGCGGTGGCTTACTCACTGCGTTTTATTCATGATGTGTTTTTTAATGGCGAACCTAAAGATTTGCCTAAAATACCGCATGAACCACCCCGTTTTATGAAAATCCCAGTTGATTTCCTGGTAATCCTTTGTTTGGCTGTTGGCATTATTCCAATGATTGTGGTTTCGCCTATTTTGGCGGTGGCGGTCGCAGGTAGTTTACAGACTGCACCACCTGAATTTAGCCTGGCAATGTGGCATGGTTTTAATCTGCCCTTAATGATGAGTGCTTTAGCATTAGCGTTAGGTGTGGTGGTTTATATTTTCCGTGAGCGTTTGTTTGCCTGGCATGACCGTCGAATTGATCATTTAGACGCACGCATCATTTACCGCTTTGTTTTAAACAGTATTAATAAACTGGCTACGGTTGTCACCCGTGCTTTTGATAAAGGCTCTTTGCAAAATGCGCTTGCCTGGATTCTTGGCTCAGCCTTTGTTGCAGGTGCGATCGGTTTTATGTCTGTGTCAGCACCTTTATTGGGTCAAAGAGAACTTATGCCGGTTGATGGTGTGAGTTTACTGGCGGCCTTCGTGTTAATTGTTGCCAGCATTATGACCGTCGTTTTACATCAACAACGCCTGGTTGCGGTGGTGATGATTGGTGTTGTGGGCTTAATTGTCGCTTTAATTTTTGTGAAGTTCTCCGCCCCGGATCTGGCTTTAACACAACTTTCGGTCGAAATCGTCACCATTGTATTGTTATTGCTGGCATTGTACTTTTTGCCACAAACCAGCCCTAAAGAGATAGGGCGTATACGACTTAGTCGAGATGTTCTGGTTTCAGTGCTGTCGGGTGTCGGCGTGATGATTTTAACCATGGGTGTGTTAACGCGGGATTATGCGCCAATTTCTGAATTCTTCCTGGCTAATTCGGTACCCGGTGGCGGCGGAACAAATGTCGTAAATGTCATTCTGGTCGATTTTCGAGGTACAGATACTTTAGGTGAGATCGTGGTTTTAGCGCTGGCTGGTTTAGGGATTGTTGCCTTATTGCAAGGATTAAAGTTGTATGCTCCCGCCCATGATGAAAAAGGTTTGAGCTGGAATGAGGATAATCATCCAGTTATCATGCAAACCTTAACGCGTTTATTATTCCCTTTGATGTTGATGGTGGCAGTGTTTATTTTTATTCGTGGGCACAACTTACCCGGCGGTGGTTTTATCGCGGGTTTAATTGCTGCCGTCGCTCTAATCGTACAATATTTAGCCAATGGTATAACCTGGACGGGTGCGCGACTTAAAATGGATATGCATTGGGTGATAGCAGCAGGATTGCTGGTTGCAACGGCGACAGGTTTAGTCGCGATGGGATTAGCTTATCCTTTCCTTACCACCACGTTTACTTATTTAACATGGCCGGTGGTGGGTAAGTTTGAAGTCGCCAGTGCCATCGCTTTTGATTTGGGCGTATTCCTTGTTGTTGTCGGTGCCACAGTGATGAGTTTAGTGCAGCTTGGTAAATTAAGTGATACTTCGCATAAAAAATTAAATGATTAACCACAAAAAGATAATTAACCACGAAAAACACGAAAGGCACGAAAAAGATAAAAGCCTGGGTTTTAGTGTTTTTCGTGATTCTTAAAACTGGGTAAATGATGCATAACAAGAATACGCATGAAAGTCTTATTTATCGTGATGAATGTTATGCGATACGGGGAGCCGTATTTGATGTTTACCGTGAAATGGGTTGTGGTTTTCTTGAGGCTGTTTATCAGGAGTGCCTTAGCAGGGAATTTAAGTCCAGGAATATTAACTTTATTTCTCAGCCAGAATTGCAACTTCAGTACAAAGGCGGTGTTTTAAATAAAAAATACCAGCCTGACTTTATATGTTTTGGAAAAATAATAATTGAAATGAAAACTGTAAAGCAAATTGTTCCAGAGCATGAAGCTCAAATATTAAATTACTTAAAAGTAAGTAATATGAAGCTGGGTCTTCTGGTTAATTTTGGTGCTTATCCAAAGGCTACTGTTAAAAGATATGTTTTATGATTAACCACGAAAAACACGAAAGGCACGAAAAAGATAAAAGCCTAAATTTTAGTGCCTTTCGTGTTTTTCGTGGTTCCAGTGTCTTTCGTATTTTTTGTGGTTCTAAACAGGAGACAAAATAATGGAGTGGCTGATTTCCCTGATAATTGGCGTGTTAACCGCAACCGGTGTGTACTTAACGTTACGTGCTCGTACATTTCCAGTAGTGCTGGGTTTAACCTTACTGGCTTATGGCGTTAACCTGTTTTTATTTGCCATGGGGCGTTTAACCATTGGTTTTCCTGCCGTTATTGATGCCGCTGCAGAAGCTTATAGCGATCCTTTGCCGCAAGCCTTAGTGTTGACAGCAATTGTTATTGCTTTTGGTATGACCGCATTTTTAATTGTATTAGCGCTTAAAGCACGGGGCGAACTGGGTAATGACCATGTTGATGGACTACACCTGGCTAAAGATGAACAAGCACTGGAAAAAAATAAGAAGCCAGAAAAATCAAAACCAGCACAGTCATCTCATCAGGGTGGCGAGCAATGACACACTTAGCAGCCTGGCCGGTATTTTTACCACTGATAGCGGGTTTTATCATTCTGTTTGCAAAAGCAGGCGGGTTACGGCTACAGCGAATTCTCAACTTACTGGTGGTATCAGGATTAATTGTTTTAAGTTTTACATTACTCAAAGAAGCTTCAACAGGAGTTTATCAGGTCTATTTGCTGGGTAACTGGGTGGCGCCATTTGGTATTGTGCTGGTACTGGATAAATTATCCGCATTGATGGTTGCCATTACCTCGGTACTGGCTTTAGCCGCTTTGGTTTATGCCATTGCCACCAATACGGACAGCCATACTAATCAAGCGGGTTCACATTTTCATGTTTTGTTTCAGCTACTGCTTTTTGGTTTAAACGGGGCGTTTTTAACCGGCGATTTATTTAACCTTTTTGTCTTTTTTGAAGTGCTGCTGCTGGCTTCTTATGGTTTGCTGTTGCATGGCGGTGGACGGCTACGCACCAAAGCAGGCTTGCATTATGTTGTCATCAATTTGGTTGGTGCAACCTTATTCTTATTTGCCGTAGGTGCTTTATACGGTATTACAGGCACGCTTAATATTGCAGATATGGCTGTCAAGGTTGCACTGTTGCCAGAGCAGGATTTAGCTTTAGTGGCAGCGGCAGGCTTGCTATTGTTGGTTGTATTTGGCGTAAAGGCAGC
>JAFLJY010000087.1 GCA_022712755.1 Gammaproteobacteria bacterium | reverse complement strand
AACAATAGACATTGGCAGTCAGATTATTGGTGGCACTATTAAGCCATTTGAGTCACCGCAAACATTATTGGCAAAAATACAGCATGTTTTTATTCCGCAAACGCTGAATGAACAACGGCAAACTAATCCAGAAGATATAAAAAATTTCAAAATAAAAGCCAGTATCCCTAAAAACAGTGTCATTATTATTCTGAAAATAAAAGGCACAGTAAATGAATCTAACTTAATCACAAGGCTCCTGCAAAACGTCACACTACAGGCGATACAGGATCACCAACGGATTTATAACGCTGCCAAACAAAATCTGCTTGCGTTAAAGGAGCAATTAAAAACAGAGCTGGCGGCACTTGAACCTGCAAAGGATAACTGGGCGAATGAAAGGCGACTACTGAAAAGCAATCTTGAAGTCCATGTGGCAGCACTGGCAAATTTACGCAATACGCACGAGATTATGCCACCGATGAGATCTATCGAAGCAACTGGCACCAGTAGAAAACTAATCGTTATTATTGCCGCTTTTTTAGGTATTTTTCTTGCTGTATTTGCTGCTTTTTTAGCTGAATTTATTGCTAAAGTTAAAAGCCAGGCTGATAGTTAAGAGCATCTATTAATTCATGATTGGCATCTTCGCACTTGAGAGACTCAATAACTTCGTTGCCAGGTTGTTGATAACATGGCTTACAAATAGCCCACTATGTTGCGATCTTCGCCTTGTTCTTGAGCCGCTCAAGTACAAATCTGCTCAAACAGAATTAAGAGATGCCCTTAAGGGTGCCTGAACAGCTTAATTAAATTTTATTTTTAGTAGAGGGCGTCTCTAAAGTATAAAATACTTAGCCGAAACCAACAAACACCCGCTAAAAATTATGTTGCGATTGTCAGCGTGCTTACCTTTATCCGTAGTTTTTAAAGCCACTTTTCTTGAATATCAAGAATCAAAGTGGCAGGCTTTGTTTTATTAAAAACTGAGCAAATATTTTCATATCAGGCAGACGCTCATTTAATATATTACGCACTATATCCATATCAATCTCTGTGTAATTATGTACCGCTATATTACGAAAACCTACCATTGCCTCAAGGTGTTTACCAAGTTGCTGATCAAGAATATTGGCATTAACCAGCATGGTAAATGCCTGGCGACTGTCTCGGGGAATACCTAATGTATGTAAACGCACCATGTGCATAGCCGCATCAATTGAGGCTTCACATATGCGTTGTAAATTTAACAGAATAGAATCCTGTTTGATAAAATTGGTTTCTAGTTCGCTTTCTGCGCCACGGTACACGGCATCTATGCGTTGCAAGCAGCGTTCTATTATATCGGCTTTGCCTAGCAGCACTTCATCCATATATCTGCTCTCGTTGTTGTATATCTTTTATAATAAGATGCCTTTCTTCATTTAGTCTGACATAGTCTGAAAGCGTGTGGCTATCATAGGTTTCTGCGGCCACGCAATCCACACAATAAATACGTTTGCCCTGAAGAACAATTTGAACTCTTAGCGTCACTGGCAATTTTCTCAAGTCATGTAAGTCGATATCACGCTCGGTCAAACCCATTAATGTAGCTGCCAGCTCTATCATTTCCTGAAATGGCACAATACGACTTGCCAGGATTGCAATATCTATATCGCTATCGGGTCGTTCATAGATACTACCTGCACTGCCATAGCGATAAATAGCCTGCACATCAGGCAATTTGGCGGTAATAGTTTTTATAATCAGTGGATCAAAATGGTATTTATCTGTCATGGTTCTCAGTATAACACCTGCAAATAGTTACAGCGCACACCCTGCATTTTCTAAGGCACGACAACATCAACATTATACAACTTTTCATATTTTTTCTTCAAAGCCAGTTTAGCCCCATTATCACCGTGTACGATGCGTATCTGTTTCGGCTTAAACCGCATGCGCTTCACAAATTTAATTAAATCCGATTGGTCAGCATGGGCAGAGTAACCTCCGATGGTATGTACGGTGGCATTGATATCAAATTTTTCACCATCCAGTTCAACATAGCCGTGCTGTGGGCCGTATTTTTGAATTATCCGCCCCGGTGTTCCTTTGGCTTGATACCCTACAAACAATACATCATTGCGTTTATCTGGCAATAAAGCTTTTAAGTAATTAACCACTCGCCCGCCTGTACACATACCACTGGCAGCGATAACAATTGTAGGTCTGGCTGTTTTCGCCAGATACGCTACTGTTTGTAAATGTGTTTTATGGTTTTCAATGGTTAACAGTTGGTCGAAATTAAGTGGGTGGCGTGAAGATTTTAATCTGGATTTTGCCTCTTTATCCCACATGGGTTTTAATTGGCGATAGGCCTGTGTAAATTTAGCGGCTAGTGGCGAATCGACGATGATTTCCAGATCCTGCCAATTGAGGTTTTTAGTGAGTCGCTGCGAAGCCCCCTGATGTATTAATGTTTCTAATTCATACAGTAACTCCTGAGTTCGGCCAATGCTAAAAGCCGGAATAAGAATAACACCCCGGTTTTTTAATGCCGAAACAATAACTGTTTTTAACCTTTTTAATCGTGTACGCCTGTTTTCGTGATTTTTATCGCCATAGGTGCTTTCTATAACCAGACAGTCTGCGCGATAAGGCGATTTTGGGGCGGATAATAACGGTGTGTGCGGAGGGCCTAAATCGCCAGAGAAAACGATACGATGTTTCTGCACTGGCTGTTTTTGTCTGGGCTGCTTTTGCTTTACCTGGGTAGTAGCAAACTCAACATAAGCAGAACCAAGAATATGCCCTGCCTGTTTTAACTTTACTTTTAAGCCAACATCGGTCGTTGTAGACTTGTTATATGAATTCAGGGGAAGCCATTTTTTATAAGGCAAAGACACCATTTGAGACTGAATTTGCGATAAAAACTTTTTAATTAGTCGCTCATTACGCGTGAAGCCGATTTTTAAGGCATCTTCTAAAACCAGTGGCAACAATGCTGCCGATGCTTCACTGCAAATAATTGGGCCACGAAAACCAGCGGCTAACAAATAAGGGATTCGTCCAACATGGTCTATATGTACGTGGGTGACGATTAATGCCTTTATGTGATCGACAGGGAAATTGATTTTTAACTGGTCGATCTTATCGGCATCTTTTGATGTTTCTGCGCCCTGAAACAATCCACAATCAATTAAAACACCCGAGCCATCTGCTAACAACAATTCATGGCATGAGCCAGTAACGCCATTGACTGCACCATGGTGTTTAATTTCAAAAAGAGGCTTTACACTCATTTTTAGTACGCTCCATGCTTTTTTCTTATCTGTCGTCTTTTTGTCTTTTTTCACTGCCACGCGGGAGCGTGGGAATGTATACCAACCAAACCAGTGTTACAGTAATAAACATGTACCTACCAGACAAGTAGGTATGCGTTCCTTTGCTCCGCGTGGGAACGAGGTGTAAGGAATGCCAAAAAATGTCAGTGGCAAGGCAAGGATGATGCGAGTAATAAAATGGTGGAGCTAAGCGGGATCGAACCGCTGACCTCAACACTGCCAGTGTTGCGCTCTCCCAGCTGAGCTATAGCCCCAAAATGGATTCGCATCTTATATTGAATCGGCTTTTTAGTAAAGAAAGAAGATGAAAACTTCTGCAAGCCCAATGTTATAACGTCCTCTTTGAGATTTGTTTTTCCATAAACAAAAATTACATGTTTGCAAATCTCTGAATGATTAGTTAGTATTTAGCTTATTAGGGAATCAACAACATGAACAAGGAAGATATAAATGTTCTCTGTCAGATGGATCTGGCGCATTCTGCTTTTCACGCCAACTTATACAACATATTTCAATTACAGCAACGGCCATGCCCCGGCTAATAGCTGCTGTTTATTGTTTTCAGTTTATTTCGACCCTTTATCAAATCAATTTTATAAATCGCCTTACATCTGGGCGCTTCCGCTTCAAATCAAATTCAAAACACGGTGTTTTGACGCGCATTCCTGCGCATTTTTAACAACAAGGAGTATTAAAATGGAAAATTCTAAAAAAATCTCACTGGGACTTTTGACCTTAACAAGTTGTTTTGCTTTAAGCAGTCATGCGGCTATTGTCATTAACGAAATAGACTACGACCAGCCTGATGAGGATACTGCTGAATTCATTGAATTGTTTAACTCAGGTAGTTCAATCATTTCACTGGACAACTATTCTATTGATTTAATCAACGGGCGCGATGAATCAACTTATGAAAACATAAATCTAAATGGTTTCAGTATTAACGCTTACAGTTATTTTGTTGTGTGCAGCAATACCAGCCTGGTGGCTAATTGCAATTACAGCTTCACCTCATCAAATAGCTGGTTTCAAAATGGCGCACCAGATGCGGTTGCACTTTATGATGGCACTGATTTGCTGGACAGTTTATCGTATGAAGGCTTGTTTTCGCCTTACACAGAAGGTGATGCGTTGACCATTAAGGATAACAGCACCGGCATTCTCAGTATTTCTCGCATTACTGACGGCGTGGACACTAATAATAATTTACTGGATTTTGAATTGGGCTGCATTACCCCTGGCTCAGCCAATATAGCAGGCTCTGGCAACTGCTCGGTGGTAACGGTTAGCGCTGTACCAATACCTGCCGCAGTCTGGTTGTTTGGCTCAGGAATGCTGGGGCTTTTGGGATTTGCCAGACGGAAATAAAAAAGCTGGCAGTTAAGTTGGTGATTTGTAGGTTGGGGTGAGGCACGAACCCCAACAGTAGTGGCACATGGACGTGTCGTTTACGAACCAGTAGTAGCACATGAATGTGCTGTTGGGGTCGTACCTCACTCCAACGATCTGCTAATCGCTAACTTTTTTAATATATTCAACCGCCTGCTCCAGGCGTTGTAAGGTTTTTTCTTTACCAAGCAGCTCCAGTGTGACATCAATCGACGGAGACTTCCCATGACCGGTAACTGCCAGACGTAGCGGCTGCCCGACTTTACCAAAACCCACTTCAAGTGTATTAACTGTGTTTTCAACAACTTGATGTATCGCTTCTGCTACCCAGTTATCTAAACCGGAATACTGCTGCTTTAAGCTTTCGAGAATGGGTAAGGTTGCTTCTTTAAACTGCTTTTTCGCCTGTTTTGCATTATATTCATCAAAATCTTGATACAGAAAACGTATATCTTCTGTTAGCTCAACCAGTGTATTACAACGTTCCTGAAACACAGTTAATACGGCGGTTAAATCAGGGCCATTATCTAACGTATAACCGGCATTTTTTATATAATTCTGCATCTGCTGCGCCAGAACGTCAGGGTTTTTGTTTTTTATATAATGCTGATTCAACCAGAGTAATTTTTCGCTGTTAAATGCTGAAGCTGATGTGTTTATGTCCACCGCATCAAACAGTTTTATCATTTCTTCTCGGCTGAAGATTTCCTGATCACCATGTGACCAGCTTAGACGAACCAGATAGTTCATTAACGCTTCGGGCAAAAAGCCATCTTCTTTATATTGCATAACACTGACTGCGCCGTGGCGTTTTGATAGACGCTTGCCATCGTCACCCAGAATCATCGGCACATGTGCATACACTGGCAGCTCTGCATCTAATGCTTTTAAAATGTTTATCTGACGCGGGGTATTGTTTAAATGGTCATCGCCACGAATGACATGGGTTATTTTCATGTCCCAGTCATCAACCACTACGGTTAGATTATAAGTTGGCGTGCCATCACTGCGCTCAATAATTAAATCGTCCAGTTCGCGATTATTAATTTTTACCTGCCCTTTAACCATGTCATCTATAACCACATCACCTTCAAGCGGGTTTTTGAAACGCACCACGGTATTATCGGCAGCGGCTAATTTTTTATCACGACAGCAACCGTCATAACGTGGCTTTTCCTTGTTTGCCATTTGCGCCTCGCGCAATTCGCCTAACCTTTCTCTACTGCAGTCACAAAAATAGGCATCGCCACTATCAAGCAATTGCTGTATGACTTCTTTGTAACGCGCAAACTGATGCGTCTGATAAAAAGGCCCTTCATCATAATCCAGCCCTAACCATTCCATACTTTCTAAAATGGCATTAACTGATTCCTCGGTAGAACGTTCGCGGTCGGTATCTTCAATACGCAAAATAAACTGACCACCCATTTTTCTGGCATACAACCATGAGAATAATGCAGTACGGGCACCGCCAACATGGAGATAACCGGTGGGGCTTGGGGCAAAACGGGTGCGAACGGACATAATATTTTCTTATGATGATTGAATTGGAGCGCTATTTTAGTATAAAAGTTGTAAATTTTAAGTTTTATGTTTATAAGTTACATGTAAAAACATAAAATCTTACTGTTACGGTCAGGATAACAGGCTATCTGCTACACTCCGAAACCGGCTATTTACAACTTAAAACCTAAAACCGCTCCTCCCGTGTCAAAAAATCCAAAAACCATCAATTACGCCCAGCTTCTGCAAATGATTACTGGCTGGTCTAAAGAACTGGGTTTTCAGCAGTTGGGGGTATCGGATATCGACCTGAGCGAACACGATAAACGCCTGAGCGACTGGTTAGCAGCCGGCTTTCATGGCGAGATGGACTATATGCAAAAACACGGCAGTAAACGCAGTCACCCTGAGCAGCTAGTTGACCATACCTGCCGGGTTATTTCTGTGCGTATGGATTACATGCCGCCAGACTGTGAGTTATCTGATACGGTGCTGACAAACCCGAATATGGGTTATATTTCGCGTTACGCATTGGGGCGAGATTACCACAAAGTGATGCGTAAACGGTTACAGAAGCTGGCTGACAAAGTAAAAAACACCATTGGTGAATTCGGTTATCGCGCTTTTGTGGATAGCGCACCGGTACTGGAAAAAGCCCTGGCAGAAAAATCAGGGTTAGGCTGGATGGGTAAACACACTAACTTAATCAACTCAAAAGCTGGATCCTGGTTTTTTCTGGGTGAAATTTACACCGATTTACCGCTACCATTATCACAACCCGATACCAAAAGGACGGATAACAACGGGACACCTGAAAATCATTGTGGCAGCTGCACAAGCTGTATCGACATTTGCCCAACAAAAGCGATTGTTGCGCCTTATAAAGTGGATGCACGCCGCTGCATTTCTTATTTGACCATTGAATTACACGGTTCCATCCCGGTGGAGTTTCGTGAAAACATCGGCAACCGCATTTATGGCTGTGATGACTGCCAGTTATGCTGTCCCTGGAATCGCTTTTCACAACCCACCCGCGAACACGATTTTTTTAGCCGTCATCCACTTGATGCACCGGATCTAATCGACCTGTTCAACTGGTCTGAAGAAACCTTTTTAAAAAATACCGAAGGTTCAGCAATTCGCCGCATTGGCTATCTGCGCTGGTTGAGAAATATTGCAGTTGCACTGGGTAATGCACACGCATCAAAAAAGGTAATTCAGATTTTAGAAGAAAAGAAGCAGGAGCTGGAAAAAGCTGGTGATGTGATGGTTGTTGAGCATATTGACTGGGCTATTGAACAACATAGTGAATAGTGCAAGGTTGGGGTGAGGCACAAACCCCAACTGTACCACACGCAAAATGTTGGGGTTCGTGCCTCACCCCAACCTTGCGCTACAGTAAAGGTTTGTAGATAGACGCAAGTGGTATGTGTTACCACGCAGGAGCGTGGGAACAAGGAAAGGAAAACAATCAATTAATCATTAGTTTTAGTCGCTTCTCAATAACCCGTGGCAACATATGGTTTATTGAGAAACTACTAACTTTATTCAACAGTTACCGATTTTGCCAAATTGCGTGGTTGATCGACATCGGTACCCTTACGCACCGCCACGAAATACGAAAACAGCTGTAGTGGAATGGTAAATAATACAGGAGCCAGTTCAGCCTCAACTGATGGAATTTTCATTACATGGCACTGCTTATTCGGATCAGTCTTCAGATCCGCCACATCAAGACGTTCATCTGCAAACAAATAAACTTCACCACCACGCGCCAGAATTTCCTGGATATTGGATTTAATTTTACCTTCATAACCATCCATTGAGGCAATCGCAATGGTTGGCAAATCCTGATCAATTAACGCTATAGGACCGTGCTTCAATTCACCCGCAGGGTAGGCATCGGCATGTATGTAGGAGATTTCTTTTAGTTTTAATGCGCCTTCAAGTGCGATAGGAAACAGTGTACCGCGACCGATAAAAATTGCATTCTCAATATCAGTAAATTTTTCTGCCCATTCATCAATTGCATCACTATTATGCAACACCTGCTCAATTAAAGCAGGCAAAG
>JAFLJY010000086.1 GCA_022712755.1 Gammaproteobacteria bacterium | reverse complement strand
AGCTTTGGTGCGGGTGCGGCGGTGGGCAGCCTGGTTAGCGGCTTGTTGTGGGATCAGTGGGGTGCGGGCGTGTTGTTTGTGTTTGCCGCGTGTTGCACGCTGTTGGCGTTGTTTATTGTCTTGAAATTTATTTATCCTGCGTCAACCGTTTCAGATTAGCAGTAAGATGTTTATGTTGAATCGAAGGAAGAACATAATAATGATTGATTTAAGGGCATATCTAAAAAGTCCATCCTTTGGTTCGTGAACGGCACATCCGTGTGCCACTGCTAGTGATTGGCATCTTCGCACTTGAGAGACTCAATAACTTCGTTGAAAATCTTGCGATCTTTATGCAAACATGTTCTACGTGTGCTGCGATCTTCGCCTTGTTCTTGAGCCTCTCAAGTACAAATCTGCTCAAACATAATTATTAGAGATGCCCTTAATAAGATATGGCGCGCCATTAGTCTATCCTGAGGTGTTTTTTCAAGTCGGTAGTAATGGAAAAACAAATGATTGCATTATAAACTCGCCTTCTTATAATTAGTCTAAGTATCACTGTACACGATTGGCACGCGGGGACAAACTGGCTGGTCGCGATACTGGCGAGGGAGGGCAGGCTGTGTTCTACTGCTACGATTGGCTGGGTTTTAATTTTATTTTATTCAAGATAATCATGCTCTTAGTGATTGTCTTTTTAGTTATTTTGCCAGTCCATTTTAATGCTTTTGCCGCTGATGATGAAATTGTTGTCACTGAAGAAGATGGTATTTATCAAATTGCTGTTTCCGCACAGATTAATGCATCAGAAAAGTTTGTCAGGCAGGTGATAACTGATTATGCGCATGCTTACCGAATTAATCGCTCTATTATTGAAGCTGAAGTACTTGAATCACCAATTGCAGGAAACTTACGGGTGCGGGCGCGTATCCTTGCCTGCACCCCCTTGATTTGTCTGGAACTTGAGCGTGTCGATGAGGTCAGTACGCTTAGCTCAGGTAATATACTGGCAGAGATAGTGCCGGAGAAAAGTGATTTTCATTCTGGCAAGGCTTTGTGGAAAATCATTCCTGATGGCGACAAAACTCGGCTTATTTATCAGGCAAGTATTGAACCCAGTTTTTTTATTCCGCCTGTAGTCGGTACTAGAATGGCTATTGATAGTATGCGCAAACAACTTACTGCTACCTTTGTTCGAATTGAACAGGCTGCACGTATCCATCAGGAGCGCGAGTGGGATGATGATTATGGTGTTAACGATGCGAGCCGCGCAGAAACTTTGCCCTGCAAAGCCAGGGTTGGTGCAGCATCGCAATAATGAAAAGCATAAATGCCATTGTACTGGCACTGATACCGCTTATTTCATTTTGTGCTTTTCAGCAGGTAAGTTACCAAAGTGATCTCACACCCATTATTAATAGTAAATGCCTCGAATGTCATATTTCACCGAATGGAAATGGTTATCGCGCGACAGGTTTAATAATGGACTCTTATGATGCTTTGATGCAGGGTTCAGTATATGGTCCAATTATCGTGGCAGGAGATAGCCAGCGCAGCATACTCAATATGCTGGTTGAAGGTCGTGCCGGTAACACGCAGAAAAATTTACATAACAGTGGTAATGCTTTAACCCGTGATGAAATAAAATTGTTCAGGGTATGGGTTGAGCAGGGTGCGATGGATAATTGATAAGGGGTTGTTTGCCTAGGAGCTTGTCCGAGAATAGAAGCCGTAGCGAAAATCACAGAAAGGTTATAAGGTGAGCTTATTGGATGAGGCGAATAGTTGCGCTATTTAACAATTTCAATAAGCTCAGATTATGACCTTTATGGGATTTGCAGTAGGTGTTCTATTTTCGGACAAGCTCCTGGTTCTTCAGCATTGCCAGCAGTGCATTAGCCGAACTCGACAGCGTTCTTGATTGATGCAGTAACAGGCCCAGATGACGTTCCATTTTCACCTCTTTGATTTTTAATTTATGCAGTGAATCGTCAATCATAGATTCGGGCAGTACGCCCCAGCCTAAACCATGTTGAATCATTGCTTTGATGGTTTCCAGATAATTTGATTCCATGATAATTTTAATGCCGGGATCCAGTTTTAAAGTACGATCAATGATGTCGCGGGTATGCGTGCTGTGTGACTGTAATATTACAGCGTGCTGATTCAGCTGTTTTGCACTGAGATTTTTCCGTTTTGCCAGGATATGATCGTTGGCAACAACACAGTGCATATGATCCGTCCACACGGGCAGGGTTGTTAATGGTTTTTCAATGTTATCGGGCAAAGTGATCAGTGCCAGTTCGATATTACCTTTTAGAATACGTGCGCTTGCCTGTTCTGAGTCCATGAACTGAATATCCAGCTCGACATCAGGATATTGTTCGGTGTAGCGGCGCAGTATCGGCGGTAGCCGGTGCAGACCTATATGGTGACTGGTGCCAAATTTTAGCTGACCACTTACCCGTGTTCTCAGGCTGCTGATGATGCGTTGACTTTCATCTATTTCAGCCAGTATACGTAAATAACTAGGTAAAATTGCTTTGCCAGCCTGGGTGAGTTGCACTGTTTTGCCAAGGCGGTCGAATAACTTGCAGTTAAGTGCGAATTCAAGAGTGGATATGCGTTTACTGGTCGCTGGTTGAGTGATAAAAAGTTTCTCGGCGGCACGGGAGAATGAACCGGTTTCGGCTATCATTAAAAACGCGCGTATGTTTTGTATATCCATTATTAATAGGTAAAATTAAATTCAGGTGGTTTGTTAGTAACTTCTCAATAAGTCCATCCTTAGGTTCGTTAACGGCACATCCTTGTGCCGTTAACGAACCTAAGGATGGACTTATTGAGAAGTTACGTTTATTATTATATTCCTGATATAACCAAAAGTAATTAATAATATAAAAATTATAAATTTGTTTTATGCGATAAATAGTCGTAATCTTATTGTGTCAAAATGATTCGGGGCAGGCTTATGTTTAATAAAATATTTTTCACCTTGTTAATGCTATTAACAACAACGGTACAGGCTGAAGGGTTTTATCTAAGCAGTTCCGATATTAAAGGCCAACTTTCTAATAATCAGGTATATAACAGTTTTGGCTGTACCGGTAAAAATATTTCGCCACAATTGAGCTGGGCGAATGCCCCGGTGGGCACAAAAAGTTTTGCTATCACTATGTATGATCCAGATGCGCCAACCGGCAGTGGCTGGTGGCACTGGGTGGTTTTTAATATAGATAAATCAATTGCCACATTAAAAACCGGTGCGAGTAACAAGACTATGCCTGCAGGTGCTATCGAAAGTTCGACCAGTTTTGCCAGCAAAGGCTTTGGTGGCGCTTGTCCACCTAAAGGCAATAAACCACATCGTTATATTTTCACGGTGCATGCTTTAAATGTCGAAAAAATTGAACAGAATGAAAATGCCTTACCAGAGTTAATCGGTTTCTTTTTAAGCAGTCACTCGATTGCAAAAGCAAGCATCATGGCTTATTACGGTAGATAAAAAGGCATTAGATATGAGTAAAATGATGAGTCATGAACATGAATAGTGCAAAAACCCTGTACGACAAATTATGGGACGAGCATGTTGTTCGCAGTGAAGAAGACGGTACGGCTCTATTGTATATTGACCGCCATCTGGTGCATGAAGTGACTTCGCCGCAGGCATTTGAAGGTTTGCGACTTGCAGGTCGCCGGCCATGGCGTGGCAGTTCTATTGTTGCCGTGCCTGACCACAATGTGCCCACCACTGACCGACGTTTGGGTATCACCGACCCAGTAGCAAAATTGCAGGTCGAAACGCTGGATAACAATTGCAAAGAGTTTGGTTTAACCGAATTTAATATGTCTGATATTCGCCAGGGTATTGTGCATGTGATTGGCCCTGAGCAGGGTGCAACCCTACCCGGTATGACCGTGGTGTGTGGTGATTCGCATACCTCAACCCATGGCGCGTTTGGTGCGCTGGCCTTTGGTATCGGCACTTCCGAAGTTGAACATGTACTGGCGACTCAGTGTTTAATGCAGAACAAAAGCAAAAACATGTTGGTATCGGTCGATGGCCAGATATCAGCTGGTGTCACTGCAAAAGACATCGTGTTAGCCATTATTGGTAAAATTGGTACCGCAGGCGGTACCGGTTATCCCATTGAATTTGGTGGTGATGCCATTCGTGCTTTGTCCATTGAAGGCAGGATGAC
>JAFLJY010000085.1 GCA_022712755.1 Gammaproteobacteria bacterium | reverse complement strand
CGCCATAAATGCAAACATGGCCGTCCATCCATGGACATAACGGCACATCCTTGTGCCACTGCTCTGTGCGGACTATGGCTTTCCATTTTGATGCAGGAAGTTAGAGAACTCAAGAAACAGGCGAAAAAGAAAAGTAAAAAATAATATATCAGCACTTGTATAGTATATCAGTGGCGATATAATGCCTCTATGCTTACTCAGGTGAAATTATGAGCATAATTGAATACGACAACATATTTGACGCGGTAACTGACGACAAAGAACGAGCATCAGAGTTGGAAACTCGTGCTTCTTTAATGATTATTTTACGCGACATGATCGATGAGAAAGGCTGGACGCAAGCCGAAGCAGCAGAACACCTGGGGCTTACACAACCACGCGTTAGCGACCTGAAAAATGGTAAAATCAGGAAGTTTTCAATTGATTTGTTAATGACCTGCTTATTTAGGTTGGGCTTCCGTTTTCAGCCCTCTTATGAAAATCAGACATTAACAATGAATGTTCAGGTCATAGCTTGATTAGCGATACCCCTGCTACAGGCATAGGTGGAAACAACCGATAGAAATGTTCTGATAGAACATTTCTATCGTAATTTTGACAACCAACAAAAACAGGGAGTAACCATGGTGAGTGACTGCTGACGCGATCATTGATCGTATTAATATGTACTCCCTAAATTAAACAAATTGTAATGGAGTTATACAGAGCTGTATATCTCTGTTAGCCGAGCCGCTGTATATCTACCTAAAATCAGGAGTTTTGCGGCACTGCAAATTTAACTGTTAGCTGAATAAGGAGCATCAATGATTAATCCAAATAGTTCATTTCCAGTCTTCATAGTTGAGAATATAAATGAGGCAAAAACATTCTATACAAACCATTTTAGTTTTGGTGTGGTTTTTGAAAATGAGTGGTATATTCACTTGGTATCTGATTCAGGCGTTCAAATAGGATTTTTATTGCCAAATCAACCAACACAGCCAGAGATATTTCAAAAGCCATATAATGGAATTGGTGCAATATTTAGCCTTGAGGTAGATAATGTAGAATCCGCATATTCTGAAGCGACAAAAAAATCACTCAATATTGTGTTAGAGCTTCGTTCCGAAGACTGGGGGCAACACCACTTCTGTATCGAAGACCCAAACGGAATTCATTTAGATATTGTTAAAGCTATAGAACCAGCAGAGGAATATCAAAAGGGTTATGAAACAGAATAGAAAACTAACCGAGTTAAAAAACATTGGAAAGAAAATAGCGGGTCGCCTCAATGAGGTGGGTATTTTCTCCGAAGATGAACTGCACATAATTGGTGCAGTTGAAGCACACAGCATGATAAAGAAACAATATCCAAACGAAACGCTTGCTGTTTGTTATTACTTGTATTCCTTTGAGGGCGCATTATGTGATAAACATTGGAATGACATCGGGGAAGAAAAAAAGTATGAGCTTAAGGCAAAAATCAGCTAACAATGCAAATACACGCGGACGTTCCACTACGCTGCGCTTCGTTCCACGCCGGTGATTTGCGGCGTTAAGTGCAAAATATGGATACTCCAAAAGTATACTTAGATACAAATATTTTCAAGTTTTCTGCTACCGACCTTCCTCGCTTACGGCCTCGACAGCAAAATATTAATTGGGGCGGTGTAGATCATGAAGTAACTGTCCATGATTATATAAATGTAAATCCGAATGAAAAAATAACTAATGCTAAACTGAAGCAAAATGCGGAGTCACTAGAAGAATTAGCCGCTCTAGGGAAACAGGGAACTATAAAATACATTATTCAAAATGAAACTTTATTTGAAAGTTGGGGCATTCCTAATATGGATAGCCAAACAGGTAAATTCTATGGGACACCAATCGAGCATGTTGAGGCTCCAATAAAATACGGCAGGGTTATGATCGGAGGTAGAGGTAATGCTAAGGATATGCAGTTTAATTTTTTGAAGTCATTGAAGTATGAAAGGTTTCTGGAGATACAAAAAATCACCGGAGCATACCAAGGTAAAAATAAAATGAATCGAAATCAATTGCTTGATGCTTTTCATATATGGTGTGCAGAGCATAATGAATGTGATTATTTTCTAACTATGGATTTCAAGTTAATAAAGGTGGTTTCAAATAATAAAAAACAAAATATAATGGTTAAACTGATCTCACCCCTTGATCTACTTAGCAAACTCAAAAATGGCACTTACAATTGCATGCACTCGGAAAAAACAAAGCTACGGTCGTTCCTCCCTACGCTTTGTTTTCCCGGTGATGCTGAGCGTTGAAGCTGTAGGAAAACCTAAAAATAAGTTAAAATCACACCCAGGTTAATACCATAACAAAGAGTGATTTAATGCCGCACTTCAAAGATTATGATTACAATCAAATGAGGACGATCCCCATCTCATTTGATAAACAAATCCTGCAAAATTCATTTGAATATTCACTTAGCTACCTTATTGATCATGAAATAGATCAAAGCATTTTCTACCACCGTTACATAAATGATAAAAACGGTACCCCGGCTTATGATCCAGCGATACTGTTAAAAATCATCATCCTTGCTTATTCAAAAGGCATCACCAGCAGTCGAAAGATAGAAACCCTGTACCGAGAAAACATAATCTTCATGGCGATATCCGCTGATAGCCAGCCCCATTTCACCACCCTGGCAGACTTTGTATCACGTTCACACAAAGAGATTGCCATCCTGTTTAAAGAAGTTCTGCTGATATGCGATCACCTTGGATTAATAGGTAAAGAAATGTTTGCGATTGATGGCTGCAAACTGCCGAGCAATGCAAGTAAGGAATGGAGTGGCACGCATGAAGAGCTGGAGAAAAAATATAAAAAAATTGATAAGGCCGTAGACTATATAATCGAGCAGCATCAAGCGAATGATCTGCAATCATTTGACCCGGAAAGTATTGACCGGCTTGAGAAACAAAAAAAGAAACTAAAAGCCAGTAGCAACAAAATCAAAGCGTTTTTAAAAACCAATGAAAAGAGAAAAGGAAAAAACGGCACAGAAGTAAAAAGTAACATAACCGACAACGAGAGCGCTAAAATGAAAACCAGTCATGGCGTTATACAAGGTTATAACGGCGTTGCTTCTGTTGATAATAAACATCAAATCATAGTAGCAGCAGAAGCATACGGGCAAGGCCAGGATCACGGTTTACTGGAGCCCATGATTGAGCAGTCCCACAAAAACTTACGTTACGCAAAGAAAGAAGAAAAAGAAACCAGGATTACCGCCGACAATGGTTATTGCAATACCACAACGCTCACTTACCTGGACGAAAAACAAATTGATGGTTATATAGCCGATACCGGTTTTCGCTCACGAGACCCACGTTTTAAAGACTACAAACAACATAAACCCAAAGATCGACTTAAACCGAAAAGCCGATTCACTGTTGATGACTTTAACGTAAACATCAAAAAACAAACCTGTGTCTGCCCAGCAGGTAAGGTGATGTGGTTAAAAGCAAGTAAAGCAAAAATCAAACAAATTGAATTCATGCAGTTTCAGGCTTATGAAAAAGACTGTCCCCGTTGCCCACTAAAAAACAGTGTTTAAGAAACAAAAACCAAACGACGCCGCGACAAGTAAATATTAAACTGGGCATGACAAAACAGAAACAAAACAGCGTGCTTGAAAAGATGAAACAAAAAATCGATTCTATTAAAGGCCGTGTTATATACAGCCAGCGATTAGGTACAGTCGAACCTGTATTTGGCAACATCAACACTATGATAGGCTTTAAAAGATTTAGCCTTCGAGGAAAAACCA
Organism: Gammaproteobacteria bacterium; assembly: GCA_022712755.1. GTDB lineage: Bacteria > Pseudomonadota > Gammaproteobacteria > SZUA-229 > SZUA-229. Next base: position 6,058 of record JAFLJY010000085.1, on the reverse strand, counting down.
AAGTGAATGCGCAGTGGCAGATTATATCAATGGTGCATAACATCCTTAAGATACATCGATACGGATGGGAATTAACCTGAATAGCGACAAAATAGAGTGAGTGAAACAAAATAGCTCTGCTATACCGTATTAATTTACATGATTGAAATTAATAATATAAGGTCCACATTAAGAGATGAAAAGTTAACCCAGGTAGATTGTTGGCATAAATTGGGTTTTTCTACAGACTCGTTATGTGTAAGTACATTGTTAATTGAATTGAATTGAATTGAAGTGAAATGAAAAATGGTATTGTATAGATTAATAGAGCACTCAAGTTCGCCTATGAATTATGGATTTTCCATTCAGCCAAATGAAGGTGGTCGTTTGGATAAGTGTTTTATTGACCTCAGCTCTATAGATAGCTTGAATCGAATCGTGATGGGGCCATTAAAAAGCTATCAAGACATATTGGGCGCTGAAGTTGCACTAAGAGGATTGATTTTTCATGATGGTATAAATATTTTAAAACCATCATTTAAAAATGAATATTTTAACGATGCATTCGGCAACTCATTTATCTCCAACCCTAGTGAAGAGAGTGAAACTGAATTTGGTGGGATACAAAATATTTTAACTGATGCTAATAGAAGCGACCATATTGGGGCAATTGATTGGTTAATATCATTTAAAAACCATGATGTTGCAGATAAATATATTGAAAATCATAACTTGAGGCGTGAAAAACTATTAAAAGAACAAGATGAAATAAATGACAATTTTGCTTTTTTTGCATTGTGTTATGAGAGAGGGAAATTTGAGTTTATTGCTAATACAACAGAAGAGTACTTTAAAGATATTTGTAAAACTGATGAGCATTTACTCAATAATTTCCTTCGCCGAATTCCAGTAGCTGGATATGCAACGTACTTTTCTGATATAGCCTATCGATCATATTTACATAAATTAGAAAAAAATAATCCTATCCAATTCTTTAAACCTATAGATGAAAAATGGAAAGAAAAAACAGCTTCTTTATTGAATTATATCGTAAAGATACCCATGCAACCGTTACTTGCTATAGTTTTAAATAGAGCATCTACAAGAGAGGATATTCCAGAAGAAATTATTTCGCTTAGAGAGGAATTTTCTGAGGCTAGATCACAGCTTTGGCTTCATTTTGATGATGCACAATTTAGAACTACAACATCTGTGGAAGTTGCGAGCGAGATACTTAATTCAATAGAGGAAGAGTCTAAATTAATAATCCCTAAGTCATTTTCTACAAATAAGCCTATTTTCCCATTTACATTTCAATTTTTAAAAAATCTTATTATGCAACAGCCAGAAGGACTACTTAATGACGTGAGTGATTACGCTAAAGCTAATGGGATTTTTGATTTTCATTTCGTAAGCGCAACCAAACTACTGCAAGCTGGCTTACAAGGTATTGATTGGGAAAATTTAGCTAGTAAACATTTTTCGGAATCCGAGTTAAAAAGTATTACTGAAAATGAATGGGACTGGGAAAATTAAAACAGATAACAAATCATTGGTGTGTGACGTCGCTAGAGGTCATAGTTACAATAGCTATTTGTCGCCTAATGCGGCAGAAAAATTAATTTGTTCTCATTAATGTGTACAGATTTACTTGACCACTACAACTCAGGGTTAACGTTCCCTACGGTCACTCTCGCTACGCTCATGGTCTCCGCTACGCTGCGGCTCCTCTCCACAACTCCTCGCGGAGTTGCAGTTGCCATCGGCTAGTAGTTATAATGTTTAAAATAATTTAAACAGGTGAATCTCCTACAGAGGACTTTCACCTCTTTAGTTCACGCCCATGCTGGGCGTACCAAGCCAATAAACATTGACCTGTTTTACACGCACTCTGTACAAAACAGACAAGTTATCGGAGCGTTAGCACCTTGAAACACAATAAACGAGAAAATTATGAGCCTATTAGAAAGCATTCATGAACTTTCAAATATTGAAAAAATTAAAGTAATGGAGTTTTTATGGGAAGAGTTAACCATTGAAGAAGATAAATATTCTTCACCAAAATGGCATAAAGATGCTCTTATAGAAACAGAGAGGCTAGTAGCTGAAGGAAAAGAAAAGCTCATTGATTGGAATGAAGCCAAGCATCTACTTAGAAATGATTTCAAATGAAAATTGAAATATTGACTTCAGCATATGAGGATTTAAAAAAAGGCAGAATTTTTTATGAAGCACAAACGGAAAATTTAGGAGATTATTTTTTTGATTCTTTGTTTTCTGATATAGACTCATTAATTTTATATGCTGGAATTCATCAAGAGATTTTTGGGTATTATCGATTGTTAGCCCATCGATTTCCATATGCTATTTATTACAAAATAGAAAACGATAATATTGTAGTTTGGAGAGTTCTTGATTGCCGTCAAAAACCAGAGGAAACGAAGAAGCAACTTGTCGATAAATTTAGCTAAATCGGGTAGCCGGGGTTTCTAACCCCCAGCCCCACACCACCCTGCATGCGGCTCAAAACTATAGTCCGCACGGACTTATTGAGAAGTTACTCTTTACCTAAGGCTTCAACCGGATCAAAACTGGCTGCATGCCATGCAGGTAGAACACTGGCCAGCAGACCGAGAACAATCACAATGGCATTAACCAACAGCATGTCGTTTAATTTCAGTGCTGGATATAATATGCTGCTGACCCCCATCATCTCCATGCCTTCGGCAACAGCCGATATATCAACACCGTCCTGTAGTGGAATAATCGTGCCGATGGCGAAGACATTACCAAGCAGCAGGCCGATAAATAGCAGAAAAAATGATTCTATTAAAATCTGATACAGGATTAAACCGGGTCGCATGCCCAACGCCTGCATCAGACCAATTTCACGGATACGTTCAAACACTGCCATCATTAGCGTATTCACCAGACCAAATGACAGTGCTAAAAAAATCACAATTATCCAGATCAGTACAAAACCATCCATCGTCACCAGCATAGTACTCAGGTAAGTATCGATTTCATACCACGGCAGGGTTTGCAAGTTTTTTCCCGCAGCTTCTTTAATCACTAAAAACCAGTCTTCAACATGTCGATAGTCTTCGCCAGTGATCGCTATTTCCGATACCTTATCGCCAAGTTCAAGTAGCTTCTGCACCGTACCAAGACCTGCATACACATATACCTCTTCCAGACTTGCCATTCTGGCTTTATAGATACCGACGATACGAAAGCCGCGGTCAACGATATTATTTTCCGGATCCTGACTCATAATGACAATACGTTTGCCAAGATGGGTCTCAAGCCGTTCAGCCATTTTAGCCCCGATAATTATGCCGCTGTCATGACTGTGTTTCAGGAAACGACCTTCAATAATGCTATCCAGGTCGAAACCAAGTTGCACTTCACTAATCGGTTCTACGCCAAGCAGGGTAACACCACGACTGTCACGTTCACTTGATATTACTGCGGGTACGCGTATGCGGTTAGTCCAGGCTTTTACTTCAGGTATCTGCAGTGCCTTTAATAATTTTTCACCTGGTGTTGTTATGCTGTTATTGATGCTCGGGTCATCGCGGTAATCCGGGTGATGAATCTGTACTTCACCCGGCAGATGGCGAATACCATTAAGCAGCATGTCATCAACCATGCCGCGCATCAGCGCAATCATAAAAATCATCGCCCATACACCAATGGTTATTGCTGACAGCATAATTAGTGTACGGCGATTATTACGCCACAGGTTGCGCCATGCCAGAATGAGTATCACCTTAAAAGGTATCAGATTTTGTTTTACTGCCGTCATGCCGATCTCATCGCGCTAACAGGATGCAGGTAGAATAGTTTCAATGCCGGATACATTGATGCCAACATGCTAAAAACAAACACAATTCCAGGCCCCAAAAAAACAGAGAAAAGTGACAGACTGGGGTAGATCCGATCCGGCAGGTTAAAACGACTAGCCATCTCTTCCATGCCGGGATAGGAAAAACCGACAATACTTAAATAATAAGCAAGCACAGCACCCAGTCCTGCACCAATGACAAGCCCAAGACTGGACATGATAAATGTTTCTATACAAACCAGCGCACCAAGCCGAACAGGTTTGAGACCCAGGGCCATCATGGTGCCGAATTCACGAGTGCGTTCCAGTACCGACATCAGCTGAGTATTCAACACACTAAATGCAACCAGCACAATGAGTATTGCATACATAAACCATGCGCTAACCAGGTCGGCCTTGATCGCCTGTTGCAAACCAGGTTGTAGCTGGTTCCAGTTCAATACCATCAGGTTGTTTTGTTCTGCCAGGATAGTATTAACTCTTTGTTGCAGTTCAGGCACCAGTGATAAATCATCAGCATTGATAACAATATTATGCCCATGCCCTTCCATGCTGAACAGTGTCTGAAAATACCCCAAAGGCAGTTGCGCCATGGAACGGTCAATATCGGTATTACCCGAATCAAAAATACCGATGACAATAACAACACCCGCAGCGAATGATCCATCACGACCACTGCCGAGCAGGGTAAGTTCATCACCAATGTTGACTCGCAAATTACGCGCAAGCACACTGCCGATAACAATTTCTTCTGCATTACTGTCACTTAAGTAGCGACCCTTTTTTACCAGACCGGGCAGGTTGGATACCCTGGCTTCATATTGTGGTTCGACACCGATAAGTTGCAGACCGAAGGAACGCTGCTCACTGGATGTCATGGCAAAGGCAACACCGCGCGCGGCTACCGTGTTGCTTGCAAGTTGATGGCGTATATCGCTGGCTAAAGTAACAATGTTGCCAAAACTGTTGCGTATTTTTTGATTATCATTGTAGCCATCTCGCTGAACCTGCATGTGACCGGTATATGATTTTAGCGTGTTGTCGATCATCATGCGATAACTACCAAACTGCAGTGAGATCATAAAAACTAGCAACAGGTTGGAGAAAATCATTGCGCCAACAGTCAACCAGGTACGGCGTTTATGTCGCCACAGATTACGCCATGCTAAACGCAGTGCGATATTCACTGACGAGGATTTCTCAAATTAGAAAGCGTGAAAAGGCTGTCATGGTGTGATTGATCAAACTGAATATCCTGCACCGAAATTTCGGTCCATTGGTCTGGTGTTTCATGCTTTGTCATACGAATAACACTGGCAACGGTACGCCCGCCAAGTTGTTTTATTTCCCTTGTTTTCATGGTTTTTACCAGAACGCCATCCTGATCCCAGTATTGATGTTGTAGCAGAATATAATCATCACGTATGATAAGAATCTCTTTGCCCCAGACAATGGCCGCATCTTCATGTGGTATCGATTCGATGACATAAACGCGATACCCCTCTTTATCACGTATTTCTAGCAGCTTGTGTTCATACTGATCCAGTATGTCGGTGGACTTACTAATATCCTTATTGGAAAAATCACTCCCCATCCAGCTTTGGCTCATCATCGAAGAGGGTACTTTGATGATGCGGTTAATCTTAGGTGAAAAAGTCCACATGTTATTGTCTTTAGTCAGGGTGGCATTGCCCGCATCTTTTTTTGGCAGTGTCACGCGAACCAGCGAAACTTTATCGCCTTTGGTCCAGCTACGCATCGACATGCTTCTTTGCCAGTCGGGACGATGGATGGTCATGGTCATTTCTGAAGACGAAGATAAGCCACGCCAGTGATCCATTGCTTGCTGAATTAAATTACGAGGATCAGGTGTCGCTGAGTTTGCCAATGATGGAAAAAGACAGACCAATAAAACAATAAACAGGTGTTTCATGTGCATTCCTTTAAAATCAGAGTCGCGTAAGATTATACGCGCGGAATATGCTGAACATCTTTGATATTAACATTTATGAAAAACGGATGTGAATTTAACAAGCACCAACTAAAAGCCGGCATGTTAGATTAACAAACTGAAAGTTTCACCAAATACCCACTAAAGTTGGTTCGTTATTCAATTGCGACGTTTGAATTATCGTAACTTCTAAGTAACCTTCATTTGATACTATAACCATCCCAGACTATGTAGGTCGGGTTAGACGTTTTTTGTCGTAACCCGACGGGGCTGGAGGTTGT
>JAFLJY010000084.1 GCA_022712755.1 Gammaproteobacteria bacterium | reverse complement strand
AGGAAATAAATAGCTTTAAGGAAAGTTGACACGGACATGATTACGGATAGCAGGAAGCCATGCTTTGCATGGGCAAGTTTCACATGGACTTGAGTTTACACGGATTTGTATCTTCTATGGACAGAAATTCCACGGATTAGCTAAGCGCGAGGCTCATCACCAAGCAAGGACCAAAACCCCAACCCAGGTTGGGGTTTTTTTTGCAAAAAATTTAGCAGACCCAACCTGCAGCAATTCCGACTTAATTTTACCATTAAGGGCAATTGATTAGTTTTAGACAAGGGCTGCTTACGGTCATTAGCGGACATAAGAAAATCACAAAATAGCGGAGTGTCAATATGATCAAACCACTCTAGCATTTGTGGATAATACTGCTTTAATGCCACACGTAAACGATTAGTGATGCGGATTTTATCGTCAACCAAATGCCTTCTCTGTTCCACCAGATATGACAACATACGTATCTCAACGCTTTGTGGCTGTAGTGGCTTAAAGCGCTCGGGATGATGCAAAATCAAGTCTACAACTAACTCCGCATCGGTCGGATCGTCCTTGGCACGACTGGGTTGAAACGCCTCTCGATATTTGGCCAATGTAGATGGGTTAACCGGAAAGATCACAAAACAATCATGCTTTTGAAGTGCGTACACTATAGGTCCTTTAGATAACTCCACTGCAACCGCTATAGGGGATCCAAAACGCCGACGCATTGTGTGCGCCCATTCATCAATCCGTTCCACCTGGTGCGGTATGACATCAAACTCTCGTTCATCACCATCAGCACTTTGAATACAAATATCGTGCTTGGCATCTGCCCAGTCAATGCCGATGAAAGCAGTAAAAGAAGTCGTATTTAACGTATTCATAGAAATACTCCCGTGTTACATTATTCGTAAGGGGCATGCAGGCTTGAGATCTGCGAAAGCAATATAGGTGAGCCGATGCAACGGCAAGCCCTGAGTATTCGTTAGTGATCCCAGGCAGCACCTGCAGACTCGAAACCAAAGCGGTAAACATCGTGTGTTGGTGTCGAACTATTCGTAGTCTGCGGTGCATGTCCCGCTCTCACTGACAGCTACCTGCCAGCTGTGAATAGTATCGCTGAAAGTGGGACGGAATAACTATATTGTGTCGAAAGCAGTCATTTCCGTCCTTTGGTTCGCCTGCCTGCTGCAGGCAGGTAAACGGCACATCCATGTGCCACTGCCCAAGCCTGGTACTGCCTGGCAGACAAAATCAAGATTTATTTTTTAGAGTCGCTTTTAGAATCAGACTCTAAAAGATCAACGTCTTCATCTTTAAGTTCGACTTTTTCAATCCTTTCAAATCGACTGCTAATTTTATGTGCCGAAATATGCACTTCTTCAACATCTTTATTCGCCTGCTGAATATGTTTTGACAGGTTGCCCATACGTTTTCTAAAACGCTCAAAATCCTTTGCCAGAATCACCAGATGTTCCTGGATAACATGCACCTGTTTACGTGTCGCTGAATCTTTTAGTACTGCCCTCGCTGTGGTTAACACCGCCATTAATGTGGTTGGCGATACCATCCATACTCGGGCGCGTTGTGCTTCAGTTACCAATTGCGGTTGATGTGCATGTATTTCTGCAAATACTGCTTCTGCCGGAATAAACATAATGGCACCATCAGCGGTTTCATTTTCAATAATATATTTATTTGCAATATCTTTAATGTGTTTTTTAATGTCCAGGCGAAACTGTTTTTCTGCTTTTGCCCGATCAGCATCAGTGGCTTCATCATCCATCATCTTCTGGAACGAATCGAGTGGAAACTTTGAATCAATCGCGATATGTCCGGTGGGGTCAGGTAAAAACATCATGCAATCGACACGTGTCCCATTACTTAATGAGTGCTGCAGAGCATAACTGCCTTCTGGCATGATATTGCTTATCAAACCAGCCATTTGCACTTCGCCAAAAGCACCGCGAGAGCGTTTATCGGTTAACACTTCCTGTAAACTCACTACATTACCGGAAAGCTCAGTTATACGTTTTTGTGCTTCATCAATGAGTGCCAGGCGTTTTACCACATCGGTAAAGGTTTCAGTGGTTTTTTCAAAACCTTTGTCCAAACGACGCTCTACCTGACCACTAATTTCAGCCAGGCGTTTCTGTAAAATTTCATGCAATTCATTATTAGATTTAGCAAAACTCTCGATGCTGAGCCTGGACATTTCGCCCAGGCGTTTTTCGATGCTTTGCTGCATGTCACCAAAACGTTGCTCAAAATCGGTTTTTATTTTCTGCAAACTTTGCAATTGTTGCTGCAGGCTTTGCTGCATGGTTTCACTTGATTTGGCCAAACGCTCAACCGATGCCTGTGACATTTCGCCCAGCCTTTTTTCCAAAGCCTGCTGCACCTCACCAAAACGCTGCTCCATCTTTAACTGCATGTTGTTTTGTGCTTCTAGCAGAGCCATTTTGCTTCGCTGGCTGCTTTGCTGCAGGTCATCGTGAAGCGTCTGCGTCTGCCGTAGCTGCTCATTAGACTTCTGATCTAGCTCATAAGCGAGCTCACCAAGTTCTTTATTTAAACGAAGTAATAAAGTAATCAACAAAATGACTATAACAACTAACAGGGCAAAAACAGCCATTTCCCATTCACTAATTTGTACATCATTAAATCGCATAAATCCTGCCAATAGTGCATATAAGCTAACAATTCAGCGGTACTTTATCACACGTCATGAGGTACATTGCTAGCATTTTTCTGCTCGCGAATTTATGCTTAAGACAATTCAGGCTTGACAAAAGCTGTTTTTTTTCATAAGTTAGTAAACGTTTACTTATATAAATAATTTTACTTATATAAAAAACACCTACTAAATATTTATCCAAAAGTATTTATTTGTAGTAAAACCACAAACACACAAACCCACGAGGAGATCACCATGAGTGACTTTGATTCAGAACTAGATGCTAGCGGTTTAAACTGCCCACTTCCTATCCTGCGTGCTAAAAAAGCAATAACAGCACTGGATGCCGGCCAAACCCTGAGAATTATTGCAACAGACCCAGGTTCAGTAAAAGATTTTGAAGCTTTTTGCAAGCAAACGGGTAACGAGCTGAAATCAAGTGGTGAAGAAGACGGTAAATTCGTCTTTTTGATCCAGAAAGCTGCCTAAGCAGTACAGATGATTAAAAATGGACAATCAAAAAGGATAGTTAAAGTTGAGTCATCGACTTTCAGGCCCTGAGCGCAAAGAGAGTATTCTTGCTGCCGCTCAGGGTCTTTTTGCCCGTAAAGGCTTACATGGTGTTTCGGTCGACGAAATCGCCCGCGCTGTCAATGTCAGCCCGGCTATTCTTTACCGGCACTTTGCTTCCAAACAAACCCTGTATACCGCTGTACTAGAGAAATTTTCCTGCCAGCGGCAGAGTTATGTCGACACCATCGTCAAGCATGGCACCAGTTTTGAAGATGCGCTTGCAGGCATGACCCAGGTCTACATCGAAAACATCGCAAAAAACCCGGATATTTTAAGAATCGAGCTGCATAGCCTGCTTGAAGGCAATCCAGCAACACTGGCTTTTTTCCAGAACCGCTGGAAAAGCTTTACCGATTACATCGAATTTGGCTTAAATGAAACCTTGCCCTACAATATTCCGCACCGTGAGATAACCATTTTAAGCGCAGGCTTAATGTTTCAGGGTATGATACGTGAAACCCTGATACAAAAATGCCTGCAACCACAGGACAGGCTGGTTGATATAAGCCTGCACGAACTCAGCAATGAATTAGTCACCCTGTTTCTGCGCTCTATTGGTATTAATAAAACCCAGTTGTCGCGTAAGGCGACTATTTCTGGTTAGTCCTTAGTTATTAACCTGGCAATAAAGATTGTCGGGTTAATAAGCAGTGCAGGGACACACTGCCATTGGCTGCAAGCCAATGAAAACCCAGTAAAATCAAGCATGTGCGCGACCATTCGCCAGATTTTACAGGGTTTTCATCAAACAGGTCAGGACGACCCGCTTTGATGCCGAGTTAATAGTGGTTACTGAAAAAACTTAAAAGCTGACAATTCCAGTCATTTGAGTTAAATTTCACCAACTTTCACATAACAAGAAGATATTAGTCATGATATTCAAAAAATTATTACTGAGCATCACTGCTCTAGCATTCGTCTTTCAAATTCAATTTGCACATGCTGGCAACCCGAAAGTTAAAGTAGAAACCAGCAAAGGCGCCATGGTGTTCGAACTTTATCCTGAAAAAGCGCCAAAAACCGTTGCTAATTTTTTAGCGTACGTTAACGCCGGCACTTATGACGGCACCATCTTTCACCGGGTTATTAAAGACTTTATGAATCAGGGCGGCGGATTCACCTCGGACTATAAAAAAGTGGACACCAAAGACCCAGTGCAAAATGAAGCCGATAATGGCCTGAAAAACCTGAAAAACACTATCGCCATGGCACGCACCAGCACGCCACACTCAGCAACCAATCAGTTTTTTATTAACACAGCGGATAATGCTTTCCTGGATCACAGCAGTAAATCAATGCGTGGCTGGGGTTATACGGTATTTGGCAAAATTGTTGAAGGTGAAAATGTCGCCGGTATAATCTCACGTGCTGCAACCGGCGCTGGCGGTCCTTTTGCAAAAGATGTGCCTCGTACGACCATTATCATTAATAAGATGACTGAAATAAAAGAATAACTGCAGAGGACTAGTCGCTGGCAGGCAAACTGCCTATGCCAGCGACACTACTACAAGCCTGAATTAAGCAGCTCAGGCAAAAAATACTCACTAACCAAAAGTGGCTTTCCTGAGACACGAAAAACCGAGCGCCTGCCCCACACCGGACCACCAATTTTTGTATATTTATTCGCCTCATGCTTAACAGGTAACATCGCCACCTGCACTTCTTCACGTTTCATCGTTCGATCGCTAAACAACATCGCACCTAGTGGCCGGTTACCCATATTGGCATATCGTCGCTGCGCACCCTGTACTGTGGTAGCCGGAATAACGGTTCGGGCATACACCAATGGTCGATCACCACAACACAGCACAACCTGCCGGATCAGAGCAGAATGAACATTTTTTAACGCCATGGCTGAGGCTTCTTTTGCCTCCAGTTTCTGCCAGTACTGCGATATAACACACACCGAAAAATCCTGACCACAGCGCTCGATCATACGCGCAGTTAACGATGAGGTATCAAATAACCAGGGCAGTAATGAAGGTGGAATGGATTGATTAAATAGTTGATGCCGCCGATACCAGCGTTGTTTGGATTTCACAGTAATATTTACAAAGTGGCAAATAAAAAGGCTAGTTTAACGCGAAATGTATTTCACCGCAGTAGCTGAACTACAGAACCATGCCGGTAGCGGCAAACCGTCTACAAACAGAAGGATAAACAAAAACAATTTTATCCACAGATGAACGCAAATAAACACAGATATTTTTTAACTTTCGCCTACGGCGAAACTAACAGAAATTGCTTTATTCCATCCTTTTGGTCTGTAACCGCCACATCCATGTGGCACTGCTCCATCCTTTGGTTCGTAAGCGGCACATCTTTAGTGCCACTACTCTGTGTTTATCTCCGTTCATCTGTGGATAACAGGTTTTTCTTTCAGCGGCTAATTTGTTAATCAATCCAGCCATTTCCTAAGCACCAACTCCAACTGATCACGCTGCACTGGCTTGCCAATATAATCATCCATGCCAACATCAAGACAGCGTTCTCGATCACCTGACATGACATTAGCGGTCATGGCTACCACAGGTAATGTTTTTTTATTTGTCGCCTTCATATCCTGCTTGCGAATTTCACGTGTGGCATCAAAACCATCCATTTCCGGCATCTGACAATCCATTAACACCAGATCGAATGTTTGCTCATTGAGACACCGCATTGCCTCCACACCATTATTGGCGAGCACCGACTTTAAACCCAATTTTTCTAGCATTTTTTGCGCCACCATCTGATTGATTGGGTTGTCTTCAACTAATAATATTTTTGCTTCTAGCGGCGCTGAGTTATTTTCAACATCTCTTTTTACTTGCGCCTCTAGTTTGATATCACTACACTGGAAATTAACTATAAACCAGAACTGAGAACCTTCGCCCTCTATGCTATCCACACCTAATACGCCACCCATCATCTCAACCAACTGACTAACGATAGCCAACCCCAGCCCGGTACCACCATATTTTCTTGTGGTAGAACCATCTGCCTGGGTGAAGGCATTAAACAATGTTCTTTGTGCCGCTTCCGGGATACCTATACCCGTATCAGAAACAGATATTTTTAAATCCACACGGTTTTTATCTGCATGATTTTTTTCTGAATGTATTACGGCAACGTTTATTATCACCGCTCCCTGTTCAGTAAACTTCAAGGCGTTAGTAACCAGGTTAACGATTACCTGACGCACACGCGTGGGATCACCGACTAATGATACCGGCAAGGACTCATCAATTTCCTGCGTTAATAAAACACCGTGTTGCTCCGACTTTAAAGAATAAAGCGTCACTATATCGGTAATAATTTGTTTTAAATCGAAGGGTATACGTTCAAAATTTAATTTTCCTGCCTCTATTTTCGACAGATCCAGAATATCATTCAAAATGGCCAGTAAAGCATCAGCAGATTTATGCGCAGTAAATACAAATTCTTTTTGCTCCTCGTCTAACTTTGTATCTTCCAGTAACTGTAAAGTACCAATAACACCATTCATCGGCGTACGAATTTCATGGCTCATGTTGGCTAAAAATTCTCCTTTAGCCTGACTCATTTTTTCTGCATTGTCTTTTGCCGCTTTAAGTTCAGTCTCTATTTTTTTGCCGTACTGTATCTCATCTTTTAAATCATCATTTAACTTTTCCAGGCTTGCGCTTGCCTTTGTTAATCCACTAATTAAGGCTTCATTTTTATACGACAACTCAAGCTCTGCGGTAGATGATTTATACATACGGTGTACCGCCATTATCATCACCCCTAAAAAAAAGCCAGTCATGGCGGACAAGGCGTAATAAACCTCTCCTCCCATATAAAAAAAGCGAATCATTAATGGCAGTAATACACAACCAACATAGCCGTAATACACCCAG
>JAFLJY010000083.1 GCA_022712755.1 Gammaproteobacteria bacterium | reverse complement strand
TATTACCGGCATACTACTAACCCGTATCCTTTTATCTGTTTCATTAATATGTATGTGGCCGCCAGTGCTTTATTGGTGGTCTAATAATTTTATTTGGTGCTGGCCTGATTAATTATAATAATCAATAACATATTCGGCGTGTTTTCTTTGAATAAGCGTGACACTTTTGTGATTTTTTGTGTCTAAAATGTTTATTGTTATGCATGGATAGGGTATTCGCTTATGCCAAAAAAAATTCTTGTCGTAGAAGATGATGTCGGTATCTCCAAGCTGCTAAAACTGCATCTAAACGATTTGTCATATGAGGTTGTCATCATCGGCGATGGTGAAAATGGGTTGCAATTAGGCCGCCAGACAGATTTTGATCTGATTATTCTTGATCTAATGCTACCCGGATTAGATGGCCTGGAAGTTTGTCGCCGTCTTCGTAACGCGTCGATTAATACACCTATCTTGATGTTAACTGCTAAGTCATCTGAACTTGATCGTGTCTTAGGTTTAGAGCTTGGCGCGGATGATTATCTGACCAAACCTTTTTCGTTTAAGGAATTACAGGCAAGAGTAAAAGCGATTTTTCGGCGCATCGAACTTTCGATAAAAACATCCGAGCAGCCGGTCACAGACAACATAACAGTTAACGATCTTGTAATTGAACCGTCTAGTCGAAATGTCACTGTTGCTGGAAATAAGGTTGTATTAACAGCAACAGAATTTGATTTGTTGCTGCACTTCGCGAGAAATCCTGGCAGGGTCTACAATCGAACGCAGTTGCTCGATAAAGTATGGGGTTATGGTCATGACGGTTATGAGCATACTGTTAATTCACACATCAATCGTCTACGCAAAAAAATTGAAAAAGATCCGGCAAATGCAGATTATATATTTACTGTTTGGGGTATCGGTTACAAGTTTAATGAACATCATATCGGGCAGGCAGCTCAGAATAATAAATTAAAATCTTCTTATGATTTTAGGTAATTTTTTAGTTAGATATAAAAAATGGCAAAATTGGCTTTTGAATGTTTTTACAAAAACATGTGTTGATTGTAATGCTAGTTGATCGGGCCATAGTTTATTAATTAATGTATTGTCAGGACTGGTGCATGAGTCCAGTATTTTGAATTGTTGGTTTTTTAAAAGTTCTACGTTTTTTATTTCAAGCGTTTTTCCGGGGCTGTATTTTTTAAATTCTTCATCGTAACTTGTTTTTATATCGTACCAATAGTCTTTTAAAGTAATTCGCATATTCATGGCTATAAGATGCTCATCGGCCCATAGTTCCTGGAAAGTAAAAAGGTGTTTAGATGTTATATTTTCTGCCAGTTTAAAATAATAATTTTTAGTGTTTATATCGGATAAAATTGAGCCGCCAACTTTGCCTTTCCATCCTTTATGTTCAAGTTCACAAAATCGTGTTAGCCCCAAATTTATATCCTGGTGTTCGATATGTTTAATATTGAAGTCATTATGCAATTTTTTGTGGTTATTTCTTTTTTTTCTCTTAGAAGTATTTGAATGATTAGGCTGGGTTGATTGTTCAGGTTTGTTAATTATGGCAGCCCGACTGAACTGGTGACGATATAATCCCAGCTTTTTTTGGATTAAATTTGGTGAATGGACTTTTGATTGAAACCAGCTCGCATTCAACTTTTTACATATTGTATTAACTATTTTTATAAAATCAATTTGTTCTAGTAGTAGCGGATCTGTTAAATAACAGTGTTGATGTCTCCACATTGAAATGGATTTAATTATTTTATCTGGTTGTAATAAAACGACAGGGAACAAACCGATTAATTTTTTTTTATTTTTTAAGGTAACAATGTATACATGATCTGTTGCGAAACAAGACAAAGCGGCTAACAGGTTCCAGCGTTGATAAAATGGATTACTATATAATGAATTTTTACTAAGACTGTCCCAGGCAGAGGGGCTAATATTTGTTGCCTCATTGGCAGGTAAAATATTAACTTCGATAGATTTTTCCTTATTTGAAAACATCACGGTGTTTATTTGGTATCATTTTCGATTAATTGGATAAGGTTATTAATTTCATAAAATGCGCTATTTCTGTAAGTGTTAATGTTAAACAGAGAACATTTAGCTGATGTATTCTGAAGAGAAAAAATAGCTAACAACTAATTTCTATCAGTATCAGTTAAGGTGAATTTTTTGTGATGACACACGGGCAAATAAAAGCTTTAATAGACTCAAATATGAATCAAAACAGTTATAAATAGAATCGGTTATACAGTTTTTATACAATTCTTTCCATTTGGTTTTTATTTTTTCTACGTCCTGAGTTTTTTCAAGGCATTGGGCTTTTATATTTGTTGATTTCATATTCTGGCTAGTCTGTTGCTGAATTATTTATACGTAATTGATTTATTATTATGTGTTGATCTGCTGCCTTAATGACGGCTGGTTTATGGGTAACAAATATAATTGTTTTGCCTATTAGTTCTTTTATGTTGCTTAGTATTGATGCTTCTGTCTCTGGGTCAAGCTCATTGGTTGCTTCATCAAAAACTAATATTTGAGGGTCATGATATAAACTTCGTGCAATACCAATTCGTTGTCTTTCTCCGCCACTTAAAGTGATGCCGCCATCTCCAAGTAAAGATTCATATTTGTCAGGTAAATGCTGTTCTATTAGCTCATTTATATGAGCTAATTTTGCGACTTCTTTAACTCGATCCATATCGACTTTTTCTTTCTCTATACCAAAGGCAATATTTTGGTATACAGTTCCATCTACAAATTGATTTTTTTGAGGGACGTATCCAATATTATTTTGCCATTTTCTTAGGTTGTTTTTATCTAACAGGGTGTCGTCTATTAATATTTTTCCAGATGTTGGGGTAGTTAGACCGAGAATAATATCCAGCAGGGTGGATTTTCCTGCACCAGACTTGCCAGAAATGCAGGTGAATTTTCCTCGCTCAATTTGTAAGTTGAAGTTTTTTAATATCAAGGGCAAGTCAGGGCTGTACTGGTAGGTTATATCGTTTAATGAAATAACTTTTTTTAAATGTATTTTTTTAGATGTGTTGGAATTTGCGCTGTGTTCTGTTGCATCGGTTTCTCTATTTTTAAATTGCAGAAGGAGTTCGCTTAGTAATGTTTTATTGTAAGCAAGTTCTTCAAAGCTACTAAAAATAGCTTTTAAAATTGGCACAAGCCGATAGGTTGCAAATGCAAATATTGATATTGATGTAATGGTGTTGACAACACTTTGATCGGCTACTGAATAATAAATAGCTATGGTAATTATGATGCCAAAGGCAAGTATTTCAACCAGTTGTAAGGGTAGATAACTAATTATATAGTATTTTACTGCCTGGTCGGCTAACGATTCTGAAGGAACGCTATATTTATTGATGAAATATGATTTTTTGCCTGATATTCTTATTTCTCTAAACATATCAATTGCATGATTAATGCTGGCATAAACTTTTGATTCTAGTAGAGAGAAGTTACTTCCATATGTTTTAATTTTCTCAGCTAATAATACAAATATTAATAGATAAGCCAGGCTAAGCGCTAATGCAGTGATTATGGTGGTTTGAGGATCTATATAAAGCAATAACGATATCACAATAATACAAACGACTACGTCAGATAATAATTCAATGAGTGTTAACTGGGAGCCTACTAATACACGTTCAACATCGGATATAATATATTTTAGTATTTGTGATTTTTTTACATTGTAAAATGAAGGCGTTTTTTTACTTAGATATATATTGAGTAATTCCTTGGTGAGTTGGTGCTCTTTGTGGTTAAAAAATCGTAAATTTGCCCAGCTGGTAAAAATGGAAAAGAAGTTGCTGGCCACTAGAGAGATAAAGGTGAAGCCACCAAATATCATTAATAATGACTGAAATGACTGTACATTGAGCCAGTCTTTAATCATTATTATATATCGATTGGAATCGACTAGCGATGGGTCAGAAACAATGGCGATGAAAGGCATGATTGAGACTATGCCAACGGTCTGTATCAGGCTGTTGATAAGCGATAGTATGATTAATAAGATTAAATGAGTTTTGTCATCTATACTTAATAAGCTAAACGACTTAATAATCTGGTTGAGTGTTCCTTTCTCCATAAGTTTTTATTTGTTTCCAGGTTCGATGTGTTAGTAAGGGTTTAAGTTATAGTTAGGCAGTATAGTGTATATAACGTAATTAACACCAAATAAAACGTGTAAAGTGCTTATGTTTTCAGACTCATGTCATGTTGGGCAAGGTGATGTTTGACCTGGATTAGGAAGGATGTTTATACTCCCTGATTACTTTTTGGATTAGCCGATTGCTATATTACTCAATGAGTCCGGCAAAAGGTTTTCTTTAGCATATATGCCCGGTAACGAGTTGATGAACTATTTTGAAGTATCTATCAAATGCTTAGAGACAGACGAAGATATCTTTTCATTAAAAACTTCGTGGGAAGAATTGCATAAAAATAGCGTAGTCTCCTCTGTTTATAATAGTTTTGTTTTCATTTTCGAGTCCATTCAGGCCTTTAAAAATAGTCAGATCACTCACAAAGTTTTTACTTTAACCGATGATAACACCAGTCAGTTGATTGCGATTTTTCCACTGCAGAAATTAAGAGAAAAATGGAAGTTTATTCCTTTTAGCTCTTATCAATACACCGCATTAAACGATTTCATGGATAAACCTTTCCCTGTTATTCGAAATGGTTTTCACGATAGATCCTGGCAAGCATTTTTCTTACACTTAAAGAATAATGTGATTGACTGGAGCCATTTATCTTTACGAGACATCCCCGCATCCTATCCTGTTCTTGAGCTTCTCCCTAAGATCTGTCGCGAAAATGATTTTATCTATAATATCGAATACGATTCTGATAATCCCCAAATAAATCTTGCCGGTGACTGGAATAAGTTTTGGTTAAAACATAGAAATCTGCGTAAAAAAACACGCAAACTTGAAAAAGATTTTGGCGACCGACTTTCATTTGTAGTATTTGAAGACAACTGGCAATGGTGTCTTGATCAATATATCGAATTAGAAAGAAAGACCTGGAAAAAAGGACTTGGCGTTTCGAGAGACGAGAGAACCATCAGTTTTTATACACAACTCTGTAAACAACTCAATGACTCGGATAATGTAATATTTGGTTTTATGTCTGTAGATGATCAACTGATTTCAGCCGAAATTGCCTACCCATACGGAGACACCGTATACTTCCCGCAAGCCTGTTTTGACCCTGCTTATAAAAAATATTCTCCGAGCATGGTTAGCACTGGTTATTTAATTAGATACTTAATGGGCAAAGATTATTCACGAGGTGATTATTTATGTGGTTATGCACATTATCTCAACAGCTGGTCAGATTCTATTATTCAAACTTATGAGATAGACATATATAACAAGCGACCTGTTGTACGATTGATTTTTACTTTACGAAGCATCAAAGACAATCTACTCAAGCCCATAAAAAAACATTGTACAGGAAGCTTACGTCAGGCTTAAACCCAATAAGTCATCATAGAGTATTCGTCTAGACAACCGATTTATGAAAAGCCCAAAAATATTCATTAAATGCTTTGAGACGGACGAAGATATATTCGCATTAAAAGCATCATGGGAAGAATTGCATAAAAACTGCGGCGTACCTTCTGTCTATAATAGTTTCATGTTCATCTATGAGTCTATTCAAGCTTTTAAAGATAACGAAGTTACTCGGAAAATTTTTACATTAGCCGATGAAAATACAAATCAGTTAATGGCAATCTTCCCAATGCAAAAATACAAAAACTTCTGGATGTCTATTCCTTTTAATTCTCTTGAGACAACTGCCTTAAATGAAATAATGGATAAGCCTTTCCCTCTAATCCGGGCTGGTTTTCATGATATATGCTGGAAGGCGATGTTCTCACATTTAAAAAATAATGTGCCTGATTGGGATCATTTATCTCTAGAAGAAATTCCATCGTCATACCCTGTTCTTGAATTACTGCCTGAAATATGTCTAGAACAAAATTTAATCTACCAGGTTGAATTCGACTCTATAAGCACGGAAGTAAATGTTGATGGAAATTGGAATGATTTTTGGCTAAAACATAAAAAAATGCGCCGAAATATCAGTAAGCTTGAAAGGTTTTTTGAGGAACGATTGTTATTTACTGTTCATGATAACAACTGGCAATGGTGTATTGATCAGTATATCGAATTAGAAAGAAAGACATGGAAAAAAGGACTTGGCGTCACCAAAGACGATGAAACAATTAATTTTTATAAGCGATTTTGTAAACAACTCGATGCAACAGGCAATTTGAAATTTGGTTTCCTGACAGTAGATGAACAGCCCATAGCAGCAGTTATTGCGTACACTTATAATGACACAGTTTATTTCCCTCAAGGCTGCTTTGACCCAGCCTATAAAAAATACTCACCGAACATGGTCAATATCAGTTATTTTCTTAAATATTTTTATGGAACAGGTTATAAAAAAGTCGATTTTTTATGTGGTTATGCAGATTTCGTCAACAAATGGACAGATTCGGAAATTAAAACTTACAATGTAGATATTTACATCAAACGACCGATTGTACGATTGATAACTGCCGATCTAGCCTTTAGAAATTCAATAAGTTTCTTAAAAACGGTTTTAAATAACGTTTACAGTAAGTTCGTAAAAAACATATGAGCACGATACATAATATGAGCACTAACATAATATCCATCAAATGCCTGGAGCAGATCGAAGATATTTTTGAACTGAAAAAATCGTGGAATGAATTGCATCAAAGTTGCACCGCTCCATCGATTTATAATGGATTTGATTTTGTTTACGAGTCTCTTCGTTCATTTACCGGTGAAAAGATAAGCAATAAAATATTCACCCTGACTGATATAAGCTCCAATCAGTTAATTGCCATATTTCCTATGCAACAAATCCAATTAAGATGGCATATTTTTAGATTTAACTCCTATGACTATGCAGCCATGGATGAAATCGATAAGCCCTATCCCGTCATTCGTCATGGTTACTTTGAAAATTGCTGGAGCGCCTTTATACACCATATAAAAAATAATGTTTCAGACTGTGACCATCTGCACCTGATTGAAATGCCCTCTAATAATCAGGAAATAGAAATGTTGCCCAGCATTTGCAGTGAACATAATTTAATATTCAAAATCTATCCGGATGAACAATGTCCCATAATCAGCCTTGACGGTGATTGGGATGAATATTGGTCTCAACACCGAAAAATGCGCAAAAAAATTCGAAAAATTGAAAAAGACTTCGAAGGTCGATTAAAATTTACTGTGCATACTGATAATTGGGAATGGTGTCTGAATCAATACATCGAATTAGAACAAAAAAGCTGGAAAAAAGGAAAAGTTGGTATCTCAAAAAATAAATTTTCTATTAACTTCTACAAGCGATTTTGCGAAAAGCTAAATACATCTGGTAATCTTCAATTTGGTTTTTTAACCATTGATGATGAACTGGTTTCTGCCGAAATTGCCTATACGCAAGGTAATACTGTTTATTTCTGTCATGGGTGTTATGACAATAATCATAAAAAATACTCCCCTGGCATGGCAAGTACCAGTTATTTCATCAAGCACTTTTACAATTCAAAATATTCAAGGGGTGACTATTTATGTGGTTATGCCGGTTACCTTAATAACTGGTCCGATTCAGTGATTAAAACCAATAGCCTCGACATTTATAGAAAAAACACAAAAATGTGCAGCATGTTAGCTGCACGGTCAATTAAAAATAAAACTTTTTATCCTGTTAGGAGGCTTCTAAAGAAGGCGTATGAAGTTGTATGGAGGCGTGTTGAGCCAGCAAAGAGATGACAATAGACATAGCAGCAAGAAAAAACTCACGCGACCGGCGCATGGGTATCTGCAAAAATAAACTATCAGCCAACCCCCTCTAGCCAAACCACGAGATTTTTTTAAACAGCCTTTTTACTTCAATCATTGAGGACAGTAATGATAAAAAGTCTTTTTAGTTGAGTTTATCGGCAGCTTGCTATTTTAATGCTGATTGCGCTGCAGATAAAGCGACACCCGTATTGATGTCGGCACCCATGTCAGCCATTATTGCTTCCAGTGCTGATAAACAAAGAAAAATATTCTCTGCGCGTGAGCTGTGACCCATTAAACCAATACGCCAGACCTTGCCTGCCAATGCTCCTAACCCTGCACCAATTTCGAGATTAAATTCATTTAACAGGAGAGAGCGAACAGCTGCCTCATCTATGCCATCAGGAATGGTTACTGAGTTTAGCTGTGGCAGACGATATTCTTCATCTACAATAAATGAAAGCCCCATGGCTTCGAGACCAGCACGTAAAGCCAGGTGATTGTTGTAGTGGCGCGCCCATGAGTTTTCCAGACCTTCATCCTGTAGCATAACAAGCGATTCGTGCAGTGCATATAAGGCATTAACCGGTGCAGTATGGTGATAGGCACGTTTGGCATTGGCTCCCCAGTATCCCATAACTAAATTGGTATCCAGGAACCAGCTTTGTACTTTGCTTTTACGGCTGGTAATGACTTCAACCGCGCGCTCACTGAAGCTCACTGGAGAGATGCCCGGTGTGCAGGAAAGACATTTTTGGGTGCCGGAATAAATGGCATCAATGCCCCAGTCATCTACTTTTAATTCACTGCCACCTAATGATGTCACCGCATCAACCAGAACCAGCGCATTATTCTCGTGCGCAATTTTACTAATGCTTTGCGCATCGGAACGTGCGCCGGTTGAGGTTTCGGCATGTACAAAAGCGACCAGTTTGGTATCTGGATTGGCTTTTAATAGATCGGACG
>JAFLJY010000290.1 GCA_022712755.1 Gammaproteobacteria bacterium | reverse complement strand
AACGGTTGACCTTTTGTATTGGTGGAGATGGCGGGAATTGAACCCGCGTCCGCAAGCACTCCGCCATCGGCTCTACATGCTTATTTCGTCTATTAATTTAACTTTGTATTACCCGACGAGCAGGGAAAATACAGAGCGATTTCTGTTAAGTTTTAGCGAATCCACCCAGAAAAAACTTCATCGCGAGCTTATATGAGTCGACCCCGGTTAACTGAGCGTATAAGCACACATCAGGCCGAGGGCTTTACGCAGGTTATTAAGCTGCTAAAGCGTAGTTGTCGTCGTTGGCAACTATAAGTTTTGTGAACGGATTTAAGAGGAACTTCACACCTCTGCATGCACCTCAGGTTTCGCTACCCACGTCGAAGCCATGTCATCCCCTGAGTTGGTATTACTAACTATATTATTAAAAAGAACGGTCAAGTTCCATCTGTATTATACGATATTGCGTGACCATATGTTGATGTATATGGTCAGTATTAGAAATATCAAGTTTTTATCGGTTGTTGTTAGCAATAATATAGCTTCGATGTTCGATATTTTATTGCGCTAATACACGCGTACTGTGCCAGGATGATTGCATCTAATGGGATGCGAACAAACTTAATGTTATTGTTTAAATTTATTTATTAAATAATTGATTTTATTAATTAAATTACATTAGTTATTTTAGTTGTAAGAAGGGCGGGCTAAGCACGAATTATTCTAACTCGAAATGATCGCCCTTTTAATTTTCCTTCAGTTAGTTTTTTCAGTGCAGGTTTAATCACACTCTGCTTGACTGCGACATAAGCGTGATTATCAAAAATATGAATTTTTCCAACCTGTTTTCCGGTGATGCCGTTTTTACCTGTCAGTGCACCCAGAATATCTCCCGGACGTAGTTTCTGTTTTTTGCCGCCGTCAATGAGCAAGGTTGCCATTAAGGGCTTGCCAGGTGGTTGGTCTAATAATTTGAGTGTAGGCAGTGTTTCGCTTTCGATAATTCTGTTTAAATAATCACCCAGCAAGGCGACTTTGTAGTGTTCTTTATCGCTGTATAAAGAACAGGCGATGCCTTTACTGCCTGCGCGACCGGTGCGCCCGATACGATGAATATGAACTTCTGTGTCGCGTGCAATGTGGTAGTTGATGACCAGGTTGATGGCGTCAATATCCAGCCCACGGGCGGCGACATCGGTAGCAATAAGGACGGAGATACTTTTGTTGGCAAAACGTACCAGTGTTTGATCACGGTCTCTTTGCTCAAGATCGCCGTGTAAGGCAAGTGTACTAAAGCCTAAATCAGAAAGGTGGTCAGCGATTTGTTGAGCTTCACGTTTGGTATTACAAAACACCACGGTGGATTGCGGGTTGTGTTGCAATAGCAGTAAATGCAGAGCGGTTAAGCGTTGTTTTTCATCATTCACTTTATAAAAGTGCTGTTTTATGATGCTTTCATCATGGCTGGAAGTGACTTGCACCATGACTGGCTCAAGCATGATCTTTGTGGCGATTGACTTTATCTGAGCGGGGAAGGTGGCACTAAATAGCAGTGTTTGGCGCTGCTGTGGCGTTTGTTCAATGATGGCATCAAGTGCAGATTGAAAACCCATATCTAACATGCGGTCGGCTTCATCAAGCACCAGGGTGGTTAAATGATTCAGCTTTAAGGTGGCTTTGCGTAAGTGCTCTTCAATGCGTCCCGGGGTGCCGACAATAATGTGAGCGCCGTGCTCCAGTGAACCGATTTGAGGGCCAAAAGGCATGCCGCCACATAAGGTTAAAACCTTAATGTTGTGGATGGTTCGCGCCAGTTTGCGAATCTCTTTCGCTACCTGGTCGGCAAGCTCACGAGTAGGGCAAAGTATCAGTGACTGCACGTAAAAATGTTTCACCTCAAGTTTTTGCAGCAAACCAAGGCCAAATGCAGCTGTTTTTCCTGAACCGGTTTTACTCTGTGCAATGACATCTTTGCCCGCCAGAATAGGTGGCAGGCTTTGCATCTGTATCGCTGTCATCTTTTCATAACCAAGAGAGGACAGGTTTTTTAGCAAATCGGTGTGCAGTTTTAGCGATGAAAATGCGGTGTCTGTCAAAATGATGGCCTATTTTCTTGTTGTCAGAGGTGTTTATCAATGAACGGGGGATTCTATCAAATTCTGTTTATTTTCTTTGATTTAAGTATACAATGAGCCGGAAATATCCGATTAAATTACACGTGCCTGAATGACGACACTTTATGACATAGCAAGATTTTGTGATACCTTTGAAGAGCAAGTCTCTGCGATAGATCATTTAGAGCCTGAATCCGTTCCTGATAAAGTGAGTAGCCATATTCAGCTGTATAAAAAATCCCTGGTTATGTCTGCTATAGATACGCTAGCCGGTCTTCGTTTTGTAAAACAAGATTACCCGGAACTTAATAAACAAAATAAAAAACGTTTTGTAAGGTTTATCGCTGAGTTTAGCGAGTGGAAAAACGGCCCATTAATAAGTGTGCCTTACCTGTTCGAACAATTATCCAGGCGAAATTTAAAACAAGGTGAATTGTATGAAACTTTATGCGACAGACTTTTAAAATATGAGGGCAATGACGAAGGTAGCATTCTCCATATTGAAGATGTCGATGTTATGGCAGTAGAACTGTTTGAGCTTGCTAAAACTGAATACGAAGAACAGTTGATTTTAAAAAGTCAGCATTTCTCTTTATTTTATGAGTATAGAAACAGCAAGGCGAATAATTTAACTGAGTCTGGTGGGGTGATGGAAGCCTTTCAATATGCCCAGCCAAATTATTATTCGAACCAGCAAAGTGATTACCATGATTTAATACAATGGCAGTTGTCTTATCCATTAGCGCACTTCAATGCTTTGTTTAATCATAGCCTTAAGAACATGCGGCAATATTTTGTTAAAACAAACATTAACCCTTACTCACTTGTAAGTGATAACCGGTTGACGGTGGCCAAAGACCAGGAGGCTGTCCGAGAATAGAAGTCGTAACGAGGGAAAGCATTTTTTAGTCAGATTTTTCGTTCATTTGAGGAGAATAGTTGCGCTAATTGACGAAAATGAACGGGAAATATGGCAAAAAAGGCTTTTCCGCAGTAGACTTTCTGTACTCGGACAGCCTCCTAGCGTTCTTCATTCATTGCGGCGAGCGGTTTTTTTAAATTTGTTGAGGCGGTAACTAACTCAGTCTGTGGCTTCGATATGGATGTTTTCTTTAGTTCAGGTCTTTTGCCGCCAGGATACTCCATCATAATCTCAACACGTCTGTTTTTGGCACGACCGATGGAGGTGTCATTTGAATCAATCGGGTGGGTAGCTGCATAGGCTGCAATTTTGAACTTTTTCTCTCGAAGTGCACTGGTTTTTACCAGTTCTTCAATCACACTGACGGCTCTGGATGAGGATAGTTCCCAGTTAGAACGATAACGTTTAGTCCGGATAGGAATATTATCGGTATGCCCCGAGACAATAATCACGCCGTCGAAGCTCCTGAAAACCTCACTTATTTTATCAACAATATTTTCAAATGGTTTAATAACATCGGCACTGCCTGAAGGGAAAGAGCCTTTCTCCCGGACTCTGATAATGATGCCTTTTTCAGTTGTTTCGAGATCAACAGTGCCTTCTTTTATTTCTTTGTTTAACGCTTCCTGTAGTCGCTTGCTGTCTTCTTCTATCCGTTTTTTTCGCTCAATTTCCTCTTTACTTAAAACGGTATTGGCATTTTCCTGTCCCTGCTTTGATGGGTCGGTGAATACCGGGTGCAGTTTACTTTCGTCCGTAGTCATTTGACGGACTTCGTTAATGGGTGTTGGTTGTGGTCGTCCCGGGCTAAATTCACGGGCAATAATGTTGATGCCGCGAGGTGTTTCCTGCGCTTTAATTTCACGCTGTACACCAAAAGCATCTTTTAATGAACCAGCTAATTCCTTGTAAATAGCAACATCCATTGTCGAAAAGGAAAACAATAAAACAAAAAACGCCAGTAACAGAGACATTAAATCTGCAAATGTCATAACCCATGCAGGTAGGCCGGCATCGGGGCATTTACGTTCGTTATCACATGTTTCACTCATCATGGTTACCCGTTATGCAGCTTCACCATTCATTTCTTCTTTTTCCTTAGATTTGTCGTTACCAGTCAAGTAGATACTGAGCAAGCCTTCAATCATACGTGGATTCAAACCTTCCTGTATCGCACTGATGCTTTCCAGAATCATTGATTTAGTTAAGCGTTCTTCATTGCTGCGTAGTGCCAGTTTGTCGGCAATGGGCAGGGCAAAAACAGTTGCGATAACTGCGCCGTACAAGGTTGTAAGCAATGCCACCGCCATCGCCGGACCAATTGATTTGGGATCGCTCATGTTCGACATCATTTGCACCAGACCAATCAAGGTACCAATCATGCCCATGGCAGGCGCAACATCACCCATTGCTTTAAAAATACCCAGACCTTTTTCGTTGCGCTCAATAGAAAGGCTGATTTCTTTTGAAAGAATTTTGTGAACAAGTTCTGGTGGGTTGCCATCGACCACCATGGTGATGCCTTTGGCAAGAAACTCGTTTTTTACTTCAACGTTTTCCAGACCCAGCAGGCCTTCTTTTCTGGCGACATTAGCTAACTCAACGCTTTGCTCAATGATCTCGCTAGGTTGTTGTACTTTGTGAATAAAGGCTTTGCCTGCAACACCAAAGGCACCCAGCATATCACCAAGTGAATATTTCATGGTAACAACAGCGAAGGTACCGCCAACAACGATCATGAGACCGGGCGCATTGATAAACGAGCCTATCTCACCGCCCATCATAATAGCCGCAATAATTGAACCTACAGCAACAACAATACCAATAAGAGTCGCTAAATCCACATCTATCCCCTCAACCTATTAACATTTAGATTATTCAAGCCTGTAATACGGAAACACAGTTGAAACGTTTCAAAAACAACAATGCCTTCTACTAACTAATCGGTAACACGAGCTGAATCTTTAATATGAATACAGGAAGTATTCAATAATGAATCATGGAAATAGCCGGGCTTTACAGATATGTGTGTATAAGCCTGCGTTTTGTCTGACAGTGTTGGTGAGGAATGACCGATTTCGACACTTAGCAGACGTTAAAAACTTTAAAGACTTTTCACCGCAGAGGCGCAGAGACACAGAGAAAAACTTTTTGTTGTTTATTGCGCCTGCGGCGCATTAAACAAAATAAAACTCTGTGTCTCTGCGCCTCTG
>JAFLJY010000082.1 GCA_022712755.1 Gammaproteobacteria bacterium | reverse complement strand
TTGATTAATTTTCCTGAAGCAATCACTTTTATTCTATCGCGAAGTCCGGCTTTGCATATTGAATCAATAGCCAGTGGCAGGCTTTCGTGAATCGGCATGCCGACATAGTCAAGCAGACTCATGGGTGCTGCACCGGTGCCGCCATCGGCGCTGTCAATGGTAATAAAATCCGGTGCAAATTGTTTGCCGCGTTTGTTTACCGCGATAAGAAACTCACATAACCAGGTTTTGTCGCCAAGTACCGCTTTAAAACCAACCGGTTTTCCGGTGACATGGCGAATATGATTAATCATGTCGATTAAGTCATCATTGTTTTCTATTTCAGGATGTCGGTTTGGGCTGATAGAATCTGTAAATGCGGGAATACCGCGAATGTTTGCAATTTCCTCACCCACTTTTGCTGCGGGTAGTATGCCGCCCTTACCGGGCTTAGCGCCTTGTGACATTTTAATTTCAAACATGCGTACCGTTTCATAAGCAGCAATTTCACGTAGTTTTTCATTGGATAAATTGCCGTCTTTATCACGTACACCATATTTAGCGGTGCCAATTTGAAATACGATGTCAGCACCGCCTTCAAGATGATAGGGTGATAAACCGCCTTCGCCGGTATTCATCCAGGCATGACCTTTTTTTGCGCCATAAGACAAAGACAGCACGGCAGGCTTTGAAATGGCACCAAAACTCATGCCAGAGATATTAAAAAATGAATGTGCGGTAAACGGGGTTTTTGCAGAATGTTCACCAATGACTATTGGTGCACATTTAACTGCATCTTTGCCCAGGGTAGGGAATGCGGTATTAACAAACAGGATGCTGCCGCTTGGCTTTAAATCACGCGTTGAACCAAAAGCGATAGTGGTATCGATATCTTTGGCAGCACGATAAACCCATGAGCGTTGCGCACGATTAAATGGCATCTCTTCCCTGTCCATGGTAAAAAAATACTGACGAAAGAAGGTGCCAACGTGTTCAAAGTAATAGCGAAGATGACCAATAACAGGGTAGTTACGTCTGATCGCCTGTTTGGTTTGAGTGACATCTGAAATATAAACAGCAATAAGGAAAAGAATAAAACAGCCAACCACAAAGATAAAAGTGGTTGCCATAAAACTTAAAACCTCAAGTCCAAAAGAGTTACTGGGAAACATTTTTTCTCCTTATTTTTATGAAATTTTTGGTATTTGGTCTTTTTTATGTTTTATTCAGCTCATCTTTTAAATAGTGTAGGCCTGCAGCAGTGGCACATGGATGTGGCGTTTACGAACCAAAGGATGGATAAGCGATAGCGTTGCAGGCAATTATTCCTTGACGCGATTGCCTGCAACGTACCTTACGCATGCCTACAGCGCATCCGCCAATATCAGATTGATAGAACGCAGGGATGTTTTGTTAACAATAATATAAACATTTCTAATTATCTATCGCTAAATAAAATATTTTCCAGTAATAAAGAAGCCCCGAATAGTCGAGGCTTCTTTATGATACTGAGTCGGTTTAGCTCAAGCTAGTCATGCTGGTTTATTTGCCACCACATTTGCCTTCGCCGCATTTACCTTCTTTTTTCATCTTACCTTCACCACATTTACCTTCTTTTTTCATCTTACCTTCGCCGCACTTGCCTTCACCACATTTCCCTTCTTTTTTCATCTTACCTTCGCCGCATTTACCTTCGCCGCACTTACCTTCTTTTTTCATCTTACCTTCGCCGCACTTGCCTTCACCACATTTACCTTCAGCAAGCTGCATATAACCGCTTTCCAGGTTCTGCATACCAAATGGATTGACATCAGCATTGACTACCGGTGATGCTGACATTGCTGCAACAAATGCGGTGCTTAATGCAATAGATAGTGAGTTTTTCATAGTTTTTTTCATGTGAATTTTCTCCAATAGTTAGATGCCACCACTAGTAAGGGTGGCTGAGTTTACAGTGTAATCGCATTTTAAAGACAGTGCATTATAGTGTGAGTTCAGCGTAACTTTAAAATAATTAGTCAATGCGGGCGATTTTTTTAAGGCAGGCTAAATATTTTTCTTCATCAGGTGCGGTTTGGTCACGTTGCGCTTGCCAAAGAGCCTCGCCAAGGCATTCCATCATGGCATGTTCTGCATCATGCGGCCCGCCATGCAGGAGACATAATTTCTGATAGCAGTCATTGATGCCATCAGGACGATTGGTGCTGATTTGTTCATGTAAGGCGACGTGCATACTCATATGCAAAAACGGATTGCTTTCTCCTGTTTCAGCGGGGAAATCTTTATCAACAATCTCTTCATGCTCTAGCAGCTGGTGATATTCAGGGTGTTGTTCAATGATATTGGCAACCACTTCCTGCATTGGGTCCATCGGCAGTTTATTTTTTTTCAGTTGCCAGCAGCTCAGGTAAACCTGACGTAATTCGTTTCTGTTGTTTCCGAACATGGTGGAATTTTTTGTGCTTGTATAAGTGTCTAATGAAGCAGGGCGCAATATGTTGAAATACACCGGTTGCGATTTTTCTATGTCACTTTAAAAATTAAAAATACATTATAGTCCGCGAACAACGCAAAGAAAATATTATTATTTTTTTAATGGGCACTACTGGTCAAAATTCCTCATTCACTTTTATCTTTATACTCACAAAGATCTTCGATAAGACATGAACCGCATCGTGGTTTGCGGGCAACGCAGGTATACCGCCCAAGCAGGATGAGCCAGTGATGTGCGTCTACCATAAATTCTTTGGGAATAAACTTAACTAACTTGTTTTCTACTTCCAGTACATTTTTCCCTGGAGCGATTTTAGTACGATTGGCTACTCGAAAAATATGCGTGTCTACCGCCATGGTAGGGTGTCCGAAGGCAGTATTGCGCACCACGTTAGCCGTTTTTCTGCCGACACCGGGAAGGGCTTCCAGTTTTTTTTGATCGTCTGGAACGTTACTGTTGTGTTCTGCTATTAATATTTTGCAAGTGTTGATGATGTTTTTTGCTTTGGTGTTAAACAGACCAATGGTTTTGATGTATTTTTTTAAACCGGTTTCGCCAAGCTGGACAATGGCTTCAGGTGTATTGGCTATGACGTAGAGTTTGGTGGTCACGATGTTGACACTTTTGTCTGTTGCCTGTGCTGACAGAATGACGGCGATTAATAATTCAAAAGTAGAATTAAAGTTAAGTTCGGTGGTCGGATTGGGGTTGTCTTTTTGTAAACGTGAAAAAATTTCAAAGCGTTTGGATTTGTTCATAAAAACCTTTGCACGAAGTAAAAAGCAGAATTCTGTAAATATACAAATGTTTTGTTTTTACACCATCCTTTGGTTCGTAAACAGTACGTCCATGCACTACTACTAGCGTTTATTTGCGGAAAATAACAGTTTTGTGGATTAGTTTATGGCAGGCTCCGCATCCGGGATGACGACCGCATGTTTTGCACTCTGGCGTTTATCAATAATGTTTTTAAGTGCAATTAATAAACCAAGGCCAATAAACGCACCGGGTGGCAATACCGCAAGTAGAAAGCCTGAATAATCTTCACTGAAAGTAATGGTCATGGTTTCGCCTATGGAGCCAAACATTAATTGTGCATTGGCAAATAAGGTACCAAAACCAATGATTTCGCGCAGACCACCTAAGACCACTAATACCAGGGTGAAACCCAGTCCCATCATAAAACCGTCAAGCGCCGAATCAAATAGGTTGTTTTTTGAGGCGAAGGACTCACAGCGTGCGATGATGGCACAGTTGGTAACAATTAAAGGGATAAATATACCTAACACAAGATACAAACCATGAAACCAGGCGTTCATGCTTAACTCAATGGCGGTAACAATGGAAGCAATGATAAGCACGAATACGGGAATGCGAATTTCTGATTTTAACAAGGGGCGTATCAAAGAAACAATACTATTTGATAAAACCAGAGTAATTAGCGTAGCGATACCTAACCCAAGCCCATTTATGATGGTGCCGGTGACTGCTAACAAAGGGCATAAACCTAATAACTGAACCAGGGCAACGTTATTTGTCCATAGGCCGCTTTTACTTATGGATATGGTGCTTATGATTCCGGTCTGATTAGCCTTGATCTGGTTATTCATGATTTGATTATTCATGGGCTTATTGTTTTGTTTGAGTGTGTCGTCTGTCATGGTTGTTTGCTGTTATCTTTTTTTCGGCAGTTTTGTCCGTGGCGGTATTGGCTGTGTCGGCTTTGGCGTCTGACTCGGCCGCCGGTTCGGCAATGACTTCCAGGTGGTCATCCCGGGTTTTGTCGTCATTGGCGCTGAATAACATCTCCTTATTATTCTCAAAGTATAACAAAGCATCATGCACTGCAGTTACCACTGCACGCGGGGTAATTGTGGCACCGGTGAACTGGTCAAATATACCGCCATCGCGTTTGACTTTCCAGTCTTTGCTAGTCGGGTTGCCCAGTGATTTATTATTAAAGCCAAGTATCCAGTCAGAATGGGTAATGCTAACAACATCACCCAGACCGGGTGTTTCCTTGTGTTTAGTGACTCTAACGCCGGCAACAGAGCCATTAGCGTACACACCAACTAATAAATGGATGGGGCCACTGTAGCCATTGCCTGCAATGCTGGTAAAAACCACGGCAACATTTTTATTATTGTTTCTAGCTCTGTATGCCGGTGTTTCCTGTGTTGTACCGAGCATGTGGCTGGGTTTAATGATTACTGTGTCCAGCAGTAAATCATTATTATGTGATTCGGCGGGGATGATGTTATTTAACTTTTTAAGTAAGGTGAGTTTTTCATTGTATTTTATTTTTTCAATGGTTTGCTCAAAAGTCAGACCCACTAAAGCTGCCCCCAGCGTTGCAAACAGCGTCAGCACTGCAACTGTTTTCAAAATTTGCTTTTTATGTGAAAGTATAATGCCCATTTTATTAATTATTAATTACGAATTACGAGTAGTGGTACATGGACGTACCGTTAACGAACCAAAGGACGGAATTACGAGTTCGTGGTTGTTGTTAGTTTTGTGCATAATAATTATCTGCTGTAAATTTTTTAGTTCTGGTTCTGGTTCTGGTTCTGGTTTTGTTTTTGTGTCGTAATTCGTAATTATCTATCAAGGTCGCCATACACTTTTGGCTGGGTGTAATAGTCAATCAATGGTGCGGCGATATTCATTAGTACCACAGCAAAGGCAATGCCATCGGGATAGCCGCCCCAGTCTCGAATGATGTAAACCAGTGCGCCTATACTTGCACCATAAATCCAGCGGCCTTGTGGTGTGGTCGATGCCGTCACCGGATCGGTTGCGATAAAAAAAGCACACAGCATAGTGCCACCACTGAAAACATGAAACAGGGATGAACTGTTTGTTGAATAGTCTATTACGGAAAATGTATTGGAGATTAATACCAGGCTTATTAAAAAAGCAGTAGGAATGCGCCAGTCTATAACACCTTTTATTATTAACCAGATGCCGCCCGCTAAAAATAAAATATTAATCCATTGCCAGCCAGTACCGCTAATGCCGGAAAACAAAGGGCTATATTCAGCACTGTTTCTGGTTTCTGTTATATCGTGCAACTGATTGAGCTGTGTTTTAATCAGGTCCATTGGTGTTGCCATAGAAAGGCTATCAATGGTTTCACCAAAGGGCAGTAGACCAAGAAATACCCAATTAAAGGTAGTGATGAAATCGGGCCAGCCGCTGTTCACGCCCATCGGCTGAGTCCATAGCGTCATTTCTAAAGGGAATGAAATCATGACCACAATGTAACCAACCATTGCCGGGTTAAACGGATTAAAGCCTAAACCACCGTATAAATGTTTAGCAATTGCGATGGCAAAAAATGAGGCAATAACGACTAACCACCATGGTGCCAGTGAAGGTAGCGCAAGCGCCAGCAAACAGGCCGTAAGTAATGCGCTGCCATCAAGCAGTGTGGGCGCAACTTCACGCTGCCGCATTTTTAAAATAATGGCTTCGGTTAACAGGCATGTGCTAATGGCTATACTTAAATTAAACAAAATACCCCAACCGAAAAAATAAATAGCTGCCAGCGTGCCGGGTATTAAGCCGTACAGCACCATGAGCATAATGTTCTGTACGCTGGAGTTGTCTTTTATATGTGGTGAAGGTGTGTTTTTAAATAACATTATAATTAAGTGACAGTTGATAATTGATAATTGACAATGGAAAATTACGTGTTTGGTGATATGAGTGGTTAATAAAACGCTTGCAAAAAGTAGCACGGTTAGTAAAAACCAAAGAACAATCCAAAATCACCCAATTCTTAATTCTCAATTTTTAATTCTCGATTAGTTATGTAGTCTTATCACGTGTAGCTTTTTTTGCCTGAGCGCGAGCTATCGCTTCTGCTATTACCGCTTTTTTATTGTCTTTGCTTGTTTCAGTTTTACTATTAGTATTTTTACTATTGATTGCTTTGTTTTTCAGCATCTCACGCTTCTTACGTAGTTTTTCTTCACGTTCGCGTTTTATCTTTTCTTTCCGAGCCTGGTTTGCTTCATGGCGTTGCCTGGCAATATCGGATGCTTTATGTTCGCGTTGCTGTTGATGAATCGTTGTTTTAGCAAAGCGATAATATTGCACAAGGGGAATGTTGCTAGGGCAGACATAGGCGCAGCAGCCGCATTCGATACAGTCAAATAAATGATGTTGCTTGAGTCGGTCAATGTTTTTACTGCTGGCATACCAGTATAATTGTTGCGGTAACAGACGCACAGGACAAACATCGACACAACGTCCACAACGAATACAGGGTAGGTGCTGCCGTTTTTTTGTGACGGTCTCAAGTTCTGCTTTATAGGCGGTGGCAAGCAAACAGTTGGTGGCTTTAACTACGGGCAGGGTGTCTGTGTTGAGTGAAAAACCCATCATTGGGCCACCCATAATCAATTCGTCACTGTTATCGGTATAACCGCCGCAGTGTTCTATGCAGGACTGTATTGGGGTGCCGATTAATACTTCAATATTTTGCGGGTGTTTAATGCCATGGCCGGTTATGGTACAAATACGTGATATTAATGGCTCGGCACAATTAATAGCACGATGAACAGCATAAGCTGTGGCAACGTTATGACATAACACACCGAGTTCTGCCGGGTAACGACCTTCGGGCACTTCCTTGCCGGTAATGATTTTTATTAATTGTTTTTCACTGCCACTGGGATAAACCGTTGGTATTACTTTAATTTGAAAAAAACCAGTGCCGTCTTTTTTTATAACCTGCCCAATTGCTTTAATGGCCTCAGGCTTGTTGTCTTCTATGGCAATGATACATTGCCTGGCTTTGATGATATGGCTGATAATCTCGGCACCCGACAGCACTTGTTCCGCACGTTCTCGCATTAATACATCATCACAGGTGATATAAGGTTCGCATTCAACGCCATTAAGAATCAGGGTGTTTACGTTTACTTCGGTTTGTTTAACAGCCGCAGGAAAGGTTGCTCCGCCCAGGCCGACGATGCCAGCATCACGAATGATTTTACGCAGTGTCGATGATGTGCTCTGGTTATATTCATCGCCGATAGGTTGTCGTTCAATCCATTCGTTTTTAAAGTCATTTTCGATGAAAAAACATAAATCGGTGAGGCCGGATATATGCGGAATCTCATGGGGTTTTATATCCGTTACCAGACCGGAGACAGGTGAATGTATGGCAGCGCTAATCATGTCGCCCGGTTGTGCCAGCATTTGTCCTTTCAAGACTTTATCACCCGGTTTCACCAGTGGCTGGCTAATAGCACCGATATGCTGCTGCAATGGAAAGATGTATTGTTTACATTGCTCAAGCGTTGAAATGCCTGTGCTGGTAGATAAATATTTATGTTCAGATGGGTGTAAGCCGCCGTTGAAGGTTGCCAGTGGCTTGTCCATGTTGTGCATGGTGGCACCGTTCACTGTGTTCATCATCGACATCTGTGTTTTTCGCCTTAACCTGCACTGGGTGCAACAAATTCAGCATCGGGCAAGCTTGCTGTCCAGTTGCGGATGGTGGGTTTAACCTCAAAGATATGTATACAGTCAACCGGGCAGGGTGGAATGCACAAGTTACAACCGGTGCATTCCGATTCGATCACCGTATGCATTTGTTTTGCTGCACCTAATATAGCGTCGACCGGGCAGGCTTGAATACACAGGGTGCAGCCGATGCAGACTTGTTCATCTATACGCACGATTGTGGGCAGGGTTTTTACTTCACCATTTTCGGCGTTTAACGGTTTGACTTCGACATCAAGTAAGTCAGCCAGTGCAATAATGGTGGCTTCGCCGCCGGGCGGGCACTGGTTTATATCGGCTTCACCATTTGCGATAGCTTCAGCATAAGGGCGGCAGCCAGCGTAGGTGCACTGGCCGCATTGAGTTTGTGGTAATAAGGTATCTATTTTATCCACTACCGGGTCGCCTTCAACTTTAAATCGCACAGATGAATATGCAAGTATTAAACCAAATATGCTGGCGGTGACGGCAAGTGTGATTATTACTGTGAGCATGTGTCGATTAGACTTTCACTAGTCCCGCGAATCCCATAAAAGCAAGAGACATAATGCCAGCGGTAATCAGTGCAATAGAGGTGCCCTGAAAGGCTTCAGGCACATCGGCGACGGTAATACGCTCTCGCAATGCGGCGAATAAAATTAATACCAGTGAGAAACCCGCTGCTGCACCAAAACCATAAAATAAGGATTGTATAAAATTGTGTTGTTGCTGAACGTTAAGCAGTGCCACACCTAATACCGCGCAGTTGGTGGTGATTAATGGTAGAAAAATGCCTAATACGTTGTATAACAATGGGCTGGTTTTATGCACCACCATTTCAGTAAATTGCACCACTACAGCAATCACCAGAATAAACATAATGGTACGCATATATTCAAGTCCCAGGGGGATAAGAATATATTCATTGACCAGGTAACTGCTCACAGAAGACAGCGTTAACACAAAGGTGGTGGCTAAAGCCATACCGATAGCGGTTTCCAGTTTTCGGGAGACCCCCATAAAAGGGCACAGGCCAAGGAATTTGACCAGCACGAAGTTGTTCACCAGTACCGTGCTTAACAGGATGAGCGCGTATTCAGTCATGTGTGCATTCTAGCAGATTGTGGTGTTAGTTTTTATTGGTTTAAGTGATGAAAAAAGCAATAAAATCAATAAGAAAAGTAGGGGATTGGTAACTTCTTAATAAGTTGAGATGACAGACCGTAGGTCGGGTTAGCGCAGCGTAACCCGACGTTTTGTTGATTGTAGCACGTCACATTTATCGTTCCCACGCTCTGCGTGGGAATGCATACTCTGACGCTCTGCGTCAAGGAACGCAGAGCGTTCCCAGATGAATTCCCACGCAGAGCGTGGGAACTATGAACAGTCTCAGTAGTGGTGCAAGGATGCACCGTTAACGAACCAAAGGACGGAAAACCAAATACTGCCACGGCTTATTGAGAAACTATGATATTGGTGACTATTTAACCTTCATACCGGCAACCGCACCTTCATCCGGACTGAGGATAAACAGATCTTTACCACCTGGTCCAGCAGCAAGCACCATGCCTTCGGACAGACCAAAGCGCATTTTTCGTGGTGCCAGATTCGCTACCATCACCGTCAGTTTTCCTTCCAGATCTTCCGGTTTGTATGCGGATTTGATACCGGCAAATACATTGCGTGTATTGCCGCCTGTATCGCCACCCAGGTCGAGAGTGAGTTGCAGTAGTTTATCGGCGCCGTCAACATGTTCTGCTTTAACAATTTTGGCGATGCGTAAATCAATTTTGGCAAAATCGTCAAAGCTGATTTGTTCAGCAATGGGGTCGTTAGTAAGCGCGCCATCTGTTTTTTTATTTTCGGATTTTTTATTATCGATTTCTTTATCGGGCATGTCTTCGCTAGAGCTTTCGGTTAGAGCAATAATTTGTTCTTTCTCAATACGGGTGAGCAAGGGTTTGAATTTATTTATACGGTGAGAAAGCAATGGCTGGCTCAGGCCTGCCCAGGTAAATTCTGTATTTAAAAAGGTCTCTGATTTTTCTGCAGTGACTGGCAAAATCGGTTTTAAAAAAGTCATTAACAGGCGGAACATATTAAGACCCTGCGTGCAGATTTCCTGCACTTCCTGTTCGCGCCCCTGTTGTTTAATTAATACCCAGGGTTTGTTTTCGTCGATATAAACATTGGCCTTATCCGCCTGTGCCATAATTTCACGCACGGCCTTGTTGTATTCACGAGCTTCATAAAACTCGGCGATTTGTTCACCGGCAGTGACAATCTCGTTATAAAGTTCAGTTTCCGGCAATTGGGCAGATAGCTGACCATCGAATTTTTTGCTAATAAAGCCAGCGCAGCGACTGGCAATGTTGACTACTTTGCCAACCAGGTCGGAGTTAACGCGCTGCATAAAATCTTCAAAATTCAAATCAATGTCATCAACGCCGGAAGACAGTTTTGCAGTGTAGTAATAACGTAAATATTCTGGGTTAAGGTGGTCAAGATAAGTGCGTGCCTTGATAAAAGTACCGCGTGACTTCGACATTTTTTGACCGTTTACAGTAAGGAAACCATGACAAAAAACGGCGGTAGGTTTGCGGTAACCGGCACCATCTAATACTGCAGGCCAGAATAAAGTGTGAAAACGGGCAATGTCTTTACCAATGAAATGATAAAGTTCATTTTTACTGTCCGCCGCCCAGTAATCATCAAACTTAATCGGGTCGTCTCCTTGCTGGCTTTTATTGCACAGGTTTTTAAAGCTGGCCATATAACCCATGGGTGCATCCATCCACACATAAAAATATTTACCCGGCGCATCAGGAATCTCGAAGCCCCAGTATGGTGCATTACGTGAAATGTCCCAGTCCTTTAAACCGTCGCTAAATAATTCATTTTGTTTGTTGGCGATTTCAGTTTGTACGTGACCGTCCTTTAACCATTGTTGTAGCATTTCAGAAAAATCACTGAGCTTAAAAAAGTACTGCTCAGAATCTTTTTTGACGGGTGTCGCGCCACTGACGGCAGACACCGGATTTTTTAATTCAGTCGGGTCATAAGTTGCACCACAAGCCTCGCAGTTATCACCGTATTGATCAGCAGCACCGCATTTGGGGCAGTTGCCTTTAATGAAACGATCGGGCAGAAACATGTTAGCTTCAGGGTCATACGCCTGTTTGATGGTCTGCATTCTGATATGACCATCATCTCGTAGTTTTAAGTAAATGCTTTCAGCAAACGCCTTATTTTCATCGGAATGGGTGCTGTAATAATTATCAAAATCAATTAAAAAGTCGGCAAAATCTGCCTCATGCTCTTTTTGTGTGGCTGCAATTAGCTCTTCCGGGGTGATGCCATCGGCGCGTGCGCGTAACATAATAGGTGTGCCGTGGGCATCATCTGCACAAACGTAATAACAGGTGTTGTCACGCAAGCGTTGGAAACGCGCCCAGATATCGGTCTGAATATATTCAACCAGATGTCCGAGATGAATGGAGCCGTTGGCATAGGGCAGAGCGCTGGTGACTAATATATTACGATCAGTGTTACGTTTGGATATCATGTTTTGTTGAATGGGTGGTAGTGTGCAAAGGGCGCACACTAGCATTTTGGCGGCTTTATTGCACTAAAAATCCTACTGGTTTGAGATGTAATGTACGGGTTTTCATTCTCCTGTGCAGGAGGGTGGGTATTTATCATACAAGCGGAAAACTCAGCAATTTAAGTTTTCTGGTTATTACCCGATAACACATGTAGTGCTTAATAATTCAAGCATAAGTGTACTATTTTGTGATGGGGGTGATAATGGCCAGTGAAGTATTTGATGAGCCACATAACGACCTGGATATTCGACGATTGTTCCAGGAAATCGAACACAATATCAAGGTGTTGAACCGTGAAAAAATCAGTGAGATTACCGGTAATGTGTCTAAAGAGGACTTTAATGATGTCGCCAGGACGGCTGCGCGATTACGCGCACGCTATTTAGAAAAAGTCATTCAACTTGAATCCACAGAAGATATATCATCAAGTGATATTTCAACATTACGTGAAACACGCCTGATGTATGAAGAAGTGCATAAAGGTTTTGCTGCACTACAGCATGCATTGCATAGAGGGTATTTTAGCCTGGCTGAGTAGTGGCACATGGATGTGGTGTTCACCTGCCTGCAGCAGGCAGGCGAACTAAAGAATAGTATCATTCGTTGGCGTTAAAAATCCTGGCTTTCGACTTTTAGTCAGCGGCCGTTTAGTCTCAATAATCTATGGCCCTATCTACAAATGGCTAGAGTCATCTGTTAAAAGTAAGGTTAATGAGAGCCTTATTGCTGTAGAATACGCTCCCAGTTAAAAATTATCAGTTGTGGAGCTTTTGCCATGAGCATTACCAAAGAACAAGTTGAATCAGCCCTTAAACAGTATATCGACCCCTATCTTGAAAAAGATCCGGTTACTGCGGGTGTGGTTAAAGATATCACCATAGAAGATAACAGCGTTAAGGTAAAAATCGTGCTCGGTTATCCTGCCTTTGGTTTTGTCGATAAATTATCTGCTGATTTAAAACAAAAAATTGAAGCGGTTGACGGTGTGGATTCTGCTGAAGTTGATGCGTCCTGGGAAATCGGCAGTCACAGTGTACAGGGTGGCATGAACCCGCTGGAAGGCATCAAAAACGTCATTGCTATCGCCTCCGGTAAAGGCGGTGTAGGTAAATCAACCACCGCTGTAAATATGGCACTGGCACTGCAAATGGAAGGTGCGCGGGTGGGTATTCTGGATGCCGATATCTACGGCCCCAGTATTCCGCGTATGTTAGGTATTCATGGCAAACCAGAATCAGCCGATGGTAAATCACTAGAGCCAATGGGTGGCCATGGTTTACAGGCAATGTCGATTGGTTTCATGATTGATGAAGAAACGCCGATGATCTGGCGTGGCCCAATGGTGACACAGGCATTGGAACAATTACTACGTGATACTCGCTGGAAATCACTGGATTACCTGATTATCGACTTACCACCGGGTACTGGTGATGTGCAGTTAACCCTGGCACAAAAAGTCCCGGTCAGCGGTGCGGTGATCGTTACCACACCACAGGATATTGCCTTAATGGACGCCCGCAAGGGGTTGAAGATGTTTGAGAAGGTAGAGGTGCCTGTGCTGGGTGTGGTTGAAAACATGAGTATTCACATCTGTACCGAGTGTGGCCATGCTGAGTACATCTTCGGCAAGGGCGGCGGTGAGAAAATGTGCGATTTACATAATGTTGATTTTCTTGGCGCACTGCCACTATCTATTGATATTCGTATTAATGCCGATGAGGGCCATCCATCCGTGGCGGATGATCCTGAGAGCAAGGCCTCTCTGATTTATCGTGACATTGCTCGTCGTACTGCGGCTAAATTGTCTCTGAAAGCAAAAGACTATTCTGCTAAATTCCCGAATATTGTTATTCAGAATAATTAATCTGGTTTTTGATTTTAGATTTACCAGAAAGCAGCCTTCGGGCTGCTTTTTTGTGGCTAGAAAAAAGTTGGATGGGTAAGTAGGTCGTCTATGATTTGACGTTTCTGTACTACCAAAATCCATACATGGAAACAAAAATCCTGCAGCAGTGCCACATGGATGTGGCGATTACGAACCAAAGGAGGGACAAGTTCTTGATTATTCGTATTTCTATGTATGGATTTGGGCGCTAGACTCCCTATTTTTGAACGGCATTCTGGAATAGAATGCCTATGGCATATACACCGGTAAAAACCAGTCAAGTGGAAGAATATGTTAGCTGATTTTTTAACCCTGTCAGGTTAATAATTACACCGAACGTATTGAGAATATGGAGCTGGACTGGTTGTGTATGTCGGCGGTGTATGCTGACTGCGGAGCCAAAGTTGCAAAATGATTTAGATGAGCGTTTCCAGTGGGTGTTTCGATCAGAATATTCTATGCAATTCAAAGGAGAAGATAATGTCGCTTGAGGTATTACAAGGTCAACGTGCACTGGTCACAGGTGCAAGTTCAGGAATCGGTGAAGCGGTTGCTATCGCACTTGGCAAAGCAGGTGCAAAAGTGGTGGTAAATTATATTACTGGTGAGGAAGAAGCGAATAGAATC
This sequence comes from Gammaproteobacteria bacterium, assembly GCA_022712755.1. Lineage (GTDB taxonomy): Bacteria > Pseudomonadota > Gammaproteobacteria > SZUA-229 > SZUA-229. Next base: position 1,685 of record JAFLJY010000082.1, on the reverse strand, counting down.
GTTGCCAGCATTAAAGCCAGCGGCAGCGATGCAATGGCTATTCGTGCTGATGTCAGCAAGGAAGATCAGGTGCAAAGCATGTTTCAACAAATGATTGAAACCTGGGGCAGTATTGACATTCTGGTCGCCAACGCAGGTGTGCAACGTGATGCAGATTTTGCCGAGATGACACTGCAACAATGGCAGTTTGTTCTTGATGTGAATTTGACCGGGCAATTTCTGTGTTGTCGTGAGGCAGTACGTGAATTTATTCGTCGCGGTATCAAACCGGAACTGTCCCGTTCTGCTGGCAAAATTATATGCATGTCGTCAGTACATGAGGTCATTCCCTGGGCGGGCCATGTTAATTATGCCACCTCAAAAGGCGGGGTAAACATGATGATGCAAAGTATCGCGCAGGAAATGGCGGTAAAAAAAATCCGTGTAAACAGTATTTCTCCGGGTGCAATCAGCACACCAATTAATACCAGTGCCTGGAGTACACCGGAAGCCGAAGCCGAACTGCTTAAACTTATTCCTTATCAACGTGTTGGCAAGCCAGATGACATCGCCCGTGCTGCCGTTTGGCTGGCTTCGGATGATTCAGATTATGTTACCGGTATCAGCCTGTTTGTCGACGGAGGTATGACCCTGTATCCTGGTTTCAGGGAGGGAGGATGATCCGCTTTGGCCGCGCAGTTTGCGGTAATCTGGCGCAGGCAGAGTCTCGTGAATGGTGGCTGTCTAATGGATTAGGTGCTTATGCCGCCGGCACTATCGCTGGCTCACTGACACGCCGTTATCACGGTCTGTTAATCACCCCGCTTGATGGCGCACTTGATCGCCATCTGATGTTTGCCAAAGCTGAACCCACTCTGGAGATTGATGGCCAGCTTTACCCATTAAGTTGCAACCACTGGCAATCCGGCGCGATTGCACCACGCGGTTATGTATTTATCGAATCCTTTCGGCTTAACGGTCAATTGCCAATATGGGTTTATTCCATTGCTGGTGTTCGCCTGCAACAATGTATTTTTATGGAGCAGGGAAAAGCGGCGGTATGGGTTGCATTTCGTTTGCCTGACCCGGTTCCTGAGTCTTCCATTCGGCTTCATCTACATCTGTTAGTCAACCACCGTGACCATCATGGTCAAACAGTCAGTGGTGCTATTAAACCTGAAAGTCAGCTATTGAATAAATGCTCGCTACAGCTAAATTATAGTGAGTCCAGTTCGCTGCATATCCAGCTCAATGCAGGTGAATTACAGCTGGAGCAGAACTGGATAAATGGTTTACAGTTGCCGCGTGAACACGAACGGGGTTTGCCAGAACTGGATAATCACCTTGCCATTGCACAGGCCAGCGTGAGCCTGAACAATAATAAATGGTTTGGGGTACGCGCCGGCCTACAACCGTGTTCGACAGTAAAACCAGCTGTGGCATTACAGCGTGAACAGCTTCTTCAAAGCCAGTTTCTAAGTGTTATGCGACAGTCCCGTAACAAAAAGGCACCTGCCTGGATAGATCAACTCGCTATCAACAGCCGGCAATTCCTGTTTAATCGCCCGCTTGAAGAAGACGCTGAGGGTGAATCAATCATCGCCGGTTACCCCTGGTTTGCTGACTGGGGTCGCGATACCATGATTGCACTACCCGGTCTAACGCTGGCAACCGGCCAGTTGCCTCTGACACGACGCATACTTGAA
>JAFLJY010000241.1 GCA_022712755.1 Gammaproteobacteria bacterium | reverse complement strand
CCAATTATTGCAACATGCTGACAATGCACACTGGGTACAATATAAAATTGACCAACGTATCGACCATTTATTAATTGATGAATTTCAGGACACCAACCCCACACAGTGGCATTTGCTGTCACCGATACTGGAAGAAGTGGCTGCCGACCCTTCACAGCGCCCACGCAGTGTTTTTCTGGTGGGCGATGAAAAGCAGTCAATATACAGTTTCAGACGAGCCAACCCGGCGCTACAGGCACAGGCCAGCAAGTGGTTAGCGGACAACCTGTCGGCAAGGGCAACACCACTGGATTTCTCGCGACGCTCATCAATGGCCATTATTCATTGCGTCAACCAGGTCTTTGAACAGGACGCTATCAAAGCCATTATGAAGGGATACACGACACATGACACACATCTGAATACATTACCGGGTCGTGTACAGCTTTACGACCTGTTTGAAGAAAATGATGAAGAGAAGTGCCACAAGGATGTGGCGTTAATAAACCAAAAGACGGAGAGGATGAAAGAGCTTGATCCAATGGCAGCGGAGGTGGCAGACGTCACTTTCCGTAACCCGTTAATCCAGCCCAGAGAAAGTTCCGTTACCACTCTCAGGCATAAAGAAGCAGACACTATCGCCAGGCAGATTTTGCGACTGGTTAGCAAATCTGCGTTCATCACTGACAATGAAGGTGTTCGCCCTGCTAAATATGGCGATGTTCTGATATTAATGCGCAACCGTACCCACATCGACATTTATGAAGATGCCTTAAAATTGCACAACATCCCTTTTATCGGCGATAAAAAAGGCGGGTTACTGGATAATCTGGAGATTCAGGATTTAACCTGTTTACTTAACACGCTGATTACACCGTACAACAATCTTGCCCTGGCACAAATTTTAAAGTCACCGATATTTAATGGCGGTGATGATGATTTGATTTTACTGGCACAGCCCAATCACATTACAAACTGGAATCATACACACTGGTATGAACGGTTATTGCAGCTTGCAGCCGAAGACGAAGCCAACAAAAAACCAGACAAGCCAGTTCTCAAAAAACCCTTAGCTATATCATTAAAGCGTGCAGCCAGACTGTTACCACGTTGGCAAAAGCTGGCAGAACATTTGCCCGTACATGATTGCCTGGACAAAATATTCTCTGAAGGCAATATTATTCAACGCTACATTGCAGCCAATAAAACAGCAAACAAACAAAAAGTTGCCGCTAACTGCCAACGCTTTCTTGAACTATCACTGGAAACCGATAGTGGACGTTACCCCAGTATCACCCGCTTTCTACAACGATTAAGTCACCTGAAAAGTTATTCAGCAAACCCGCCACAAGAACCACTGACACAAAGCAATCAGAAGTGCCACATGGATGTGGCGTTTACGGACCAAAGGATGGAATCCCGCGTCCGTCTGATGACCATTCACGGCAGTAAAGGTCTGGAAGCACCCATTGTATTTTTAGTCGATTGCAATAGTACATCTACTAATAGAAATGCCTACGCCAGTCTGGTTCGTTGGCCGGCAAAACAATCACGACCGGTCAATTTCCAATTACAACTAAGCAAGCAGAACACCGACCAGAAAACACAAAAACTGCAGCAGGAAAAACTCGATGAGCAGGCACGTGAAGAATTAAACTTACTTTATGTTGCACTCACCCGTGCTCGTGAACAGCTTTATATTAGTGGTGTTGCCAGCAGCCGAAAGCAAACAAATAGCTGGTATCAGATTATCAAAAACGGTTTAGATGAAATCACACAGGCACAGACTGCGGCTGATGGTATCGGCAGCAGAGTATACCAGCACTTAAGTTATGATCCAGTTAAGGTTAATGAACCAGTCGCGCCGAAAGCATCCGCTGCAAAACTATTTGATGATCCACGCCTGTTAAGCCCGTTAAATAACATCGTAACACCTTCTTTTATGATCGCGCCTAGCCAGGCGCAGTGGCACGGTGATGTGCCGTTAACGAACCAAAGGATGGAGAGGGTGGAGCCGTGGCACAAGGATGGACAGAGCACAGCCCATGATGTAGAAAAATGGCGCGGTAACATTATCCATCGCATACTGGAACAACTTTGTAAAACCCGCACTTATCCTGCATCAGAGCAAACCATTAAAAACATACAACAACAACTAAAAGCAGAAACCGCGCTCAATCAGCCGACATTTATTGCCTATCTTGATGACTGCATGTTCGAGGCCGCTTCGGTGTTTAATCACGCTGAATTTGAAACCATCTTTAACCCATCGCCTGAAAAACAAACATACAATGAAATGCCTTTGATGTATCTGCAAGAGCAGCAGGCGGTTTACGGTATTATTGACAGACTTATCAAGTCCGATGAAAAAATATGGATAATTGACTACAAATCACATCAACTTACAACACATCAATCTACAGCAGCAGAATCAATGCAAAACGTGGCTTTACAGTTTTCTAAACAACTACATTATTACCGCGATGGCGTAAAAAAATTGTGGCCGGAACATGAAATAAAAACGGGGATTTTATTTACTCACTGTAAGAAAATGGTTTGGCTTGAAGATAAATTGTAAGTTGCAGGTTTTAAGTTTTAAGTTAAAAGCAAAAAACTGTTTTAAAATAACTTAAAACCTATAACTTACAACCTATAACTTAAAACCTATAACTTACAACACTACTTCCTAAGTTCAGCAAGCATTTTATTAACCGGTACATAACCAGGCAACATTTGACCATCTTCTAATATAATTGCCGGAGTGCCACGCACACCCAACTCGCGAGCCAGTTTCAAATGTTCCGCAATCGGATTATCACAGGTTTTTTCTTCAACTTCACCACCCGCTTTAGCAATATCCAGCGCCAGTTGCTGATCGTCTGCACACCATACGCTAATTGTTTTTTTCATGTCTGATGCCCCTTTAAGCGGCATAAAGATATACCGAACCTGTATATTATTTTTCATGTAATCAGGCACTTCATCATGCAAACGTCGACAGTAAGGGCAATCGATATCAGTAACCACTGTTATGGTGCTTTCAACTTTTTTTGGTTTATACACCAACATCTTGCTTACACCCAATTTTTCTATTGCGGCAAGTCGAATAGTTGATTTTGCTGTCTCTGTGACATTTTTTCTGGTTTGCAGGTCATGCAGATCACCTTCTATCATATAACGTGCATCTACGCTCATATACACTACTTGAGAACCAACAATGACCTCATACAAACCCTCTATTGGTGTTGCGGAGATTTTGGTGGTTTTCACACTGGGCATGACCTTCGCTAATGCCTGTTTTAACTTTTCGGTATTATCCACCTCCGCAGCCATCTCGGCAGATACGGTAAAAGGCATAAATAAAGTAGAAACCATTAATAAAGTAGAAGCGAATAATAAAGAGTAGTGGCGCATGGAAGCGCCGCTGACAAACCTAAGGATGGAGAATAATTTCATAAATAGCACACGAATAGTTGATTAAAATCTATATAGGGTTCTGGGTACATTACAAGACAGCGCGAATTATAGTTAATTCCATGAAAAGTTGATATATCTGTGATTTATATCAACGAAATAATTCAAGCACGAGGATGATGAAGCTGATACAGCTCGCGCATACGTTGATCGGCCACATGGGTATAAATTTGTGTTGTCGAAATATCACTGTGCCCAAGCAGCATCTGTACTACTCGAAGATCAGCACCATTATTTAACAAATGGGTAGCAAAAGCATGCCTTAATGTATGAGGCGATAAATGATCCGCGTTTATACCCGCTAGCAACGCATAACGCTTTACCCTGTACCAGAATGCCTGACGCGTCATCGCCCGACCTCGCCTGGTCACAAAAACATCGCTGCATTGGCTCAAATCTTTTCTATGTTTATCAGGTTTTAATAACAACCGTGGTCTGGCTTGCTGGTAATACTGCATTAACCAGTCAAGTGCAACTTCACCCACTGGCACTAACCGTTCTTTATTACCTTTACCAATTACACGCATCACACCCTGTTGCAGTGAAATTTGTGATGTCTGTAAATTGATTAACTCGCTAACACGCAAACCGGTGGCATATAAAACTTCCAGCATTGCCCTGTCCCTTAATCCTAAATCGCCTGTAATATCGGGTGCTGCTAATAAATCATCAATTTGCTTTTCATTTAGTGACAATGGAAGTGAGCGTTCACCTTTAGGCGATTCCAGCAACCGAGTAGGATCTTCACTAATCTGATTTTCACGCAGTAGATATAAATAAAAACGGCGTAAGGTTGATAATAATCGAGCCACCGAACGTCGCTTTTGCTGAATGTCGTAATTGAACGCCAGAAAATTCTGGATGATGGCCGGACTCACTGTTATTAATAGCTTACCTGTTTCTTTTAACCAAAGCGCAAACCCAGACAGGTCATTTCTATACGCTGACAGGGTGTTTTCACTTAAACCATTTTCCATCCATAAATGGTCAATAAAACGCTCAATTATTACCTGTTCAGAAAGTGAAATTTTGTCAAATTTTGCCATATACAAATTATAAGCGAAAAAAAAGCCACTCACACTAGTGAATGGCTTTTTAGCATACCGAACAAAGCAACTACTTACGTTTTCGGCGACCTGGTTTACGGGTTTTGGGTTTAAGTGCATTCTCAATCTTTGTCATTTCTTTCTTAGACCAGTTTTCAACAAACCTGGCAACGGCAGCTTCTTTCTTCTCAGCCATCTTTATTAGAAGACTCTGACGTTTCCTGGTTATTGTTACTTCAGCTTTTGCTTCAGCTACTGCCGATGCCGCCGCAGCGACGCGATCACGTAGTTTCTGCCTGGCTACAACGGCATTTTCTTTAGCCTTTTTCTTGCGTTCAGCAGTCATTTTTTTCTTCGCCGCTAATGCTTTACGCTTAGCGGCTACGGCCTTTTTTTTTACGGCAGTCGCTCTTTTTTTAGAAGCGGCGGCTTTTTTCTTAACAGCAGCTTTCTTCTTAGCCGCAGCTGCCGCTGAAGATTTTTTAACTACTTTTTTCTTAGCCACTTTCTTTTTAACTACTTTTTTCTTAGCAACCTTTTTCTTAGCCACTTTCTTTTTAACTACTTTTTTCTTAGCGACCTTTTTCTTAGCTACTGTCTTTTTAGCTACTGTCTTTATAGCTGCTTTTTTCTTAACTACTTTGCGCTTTACAGGCGCTTTACGTTTTGCTACTTTTTTCTTTGTTGTTTTTTTCTTTGTAGTACGAGCCATCTTAAAAATCCCCTTTTGTGAGTTACGTTCAAAAGTATAAAACGAAATTCTAATTTAGCAAACCTTTTTTTGTAAATTACAAACTTATTTTATCAATTAAATAAATTACTTAACCGTAGTTATATTTTTTAATTGCTTAAAAACTTTAAATCTTAATCATAGTCCCTTTAAAAAACACATTAAAACCTGAAACCTGTTTGTATAAAGCCGCCAATGGAATTATCGGTGAAGGTTGCCGCAATATCCAGATTGAAACCTAACCAAAAACCTATGCCTGCAGTGTATACCGTATCTTTCGCACCACCTGAAATACCGCTCGCTAAGTTTTTAGCCGCCCCAATACGCAATTGTGCAAAATCAAACGCATTAAACTCAGCACCTGCTGCTAAAAACTGTGTTTTTAAACCATCAAATTCTTTGTTTGCCAGTAATGGCTCATTTTCGATCAGGTCATAATCAACAGCCACTGTTACAAAACGGTTATAGTAAGCAATACCAATACGTGCTTCTGTGTCAAAATTTAATGTCTGGCCACCTATATCAAAATCATCACTGATCAAGTTACGAAAGTTCAAACCCAGGCGAATAGAGTCGGTCAGATCCATCGCCAGGCCTAAATCGACGGTGGTAAATGTTCCAAGATCAACTTTATTGTCTTCATCGGTAACATTATCAAACCCTGCTGAGGCAGTCAGGATAGACTCCTTAAATGTAAATGCCTGCAAATCGACCACTTTTGGTTTGACACCAATAGAAATTTTTCGATCAAACAATATAAAATCTTTCGCAAAGGAAACTCCAAACTCCGTAGCCACCACCCCTTCTAAATTTAAAATATTAAACTGGTCACTGAGAATCTCATTCGAATCACAACCAGGGTCGTCTATTAAATTACAGGATAAATTCGTTACCGTGCCCCCGGCAATGGCATCACTACGTACACTTACTGCCATTGCAAAAGAATCAAATGCCATACCCAAAGCAAGCAGACCGGTTACTTCTGGTGCAATTACTTTTCCTTCAACACCTCTGATAAGTAATCGCATTTCGGCTAAAGCCTTTATCTCGCCAGCTGCATCATTTGAATCTTCAGCAATTTTTCTACGATCTTCAGCATCCTGAAAATCCTCAATATCCGAAATCAAATCATCGTTATCTCTTACAAAAGCACCGATACCAATTAATAGTGAAAAATCATCACCCGCTCGCTGATTGGTTAACATCGCCGGGTTTGCCCAGGCAGCCGTTGCCAGATCGGCAGTGGCTACAGAAACACCACCCATACCCAATGATCGACCATCAAAGCTAAACGGAATAGCATAGGCTGCCTGAGTGAGTACTGATAAAACAACAACGGATAGAATTTTATTTATAAATTTCATGTTCTTATTCTCGCTAAAAGTCCGGTGATAATGAATGCTATCCAAAAAACCATGGTGAACGCTGTAGTCAAAGGCGCCCTAAGGACACGCCTATTTAATGAGCATATATCATGCTTAACCAAATACAAGCATTCCTGTTAATATGCGCTTTCAATATAAACGCAATTCGCAACTTGTCTATTGGCATTACACTAAAAAAATTATGACTGATACAGAAAACAACCAACGAAGGGAAACACCACTTTATGCTGGACTATTTCGACGGCTGTTTGCAATTTTTTATGATGGTTTTTTATTAATCGCACTATTTTTCGTTTTTTTTATCATAGCAACCGCTTTAAACCAGTTAAAAGCGATTGAGCCAGACAATATTTTCTATTCGTTTTTTTCCTTTGCTCTTTTTTTCGGTCTGAGTTATTTGTATTTTGCCTGGTTCTGGATTCATGGTGGACAAACATTAGGCATGAAAACATGGCACATTCAAATTCAGAGTGCGCAAATACAGAATACACATATGCAAACTACTGGCGACAACATCAGCTGGAAAACCGCAGCAATACGTTATATTTTCGCTATTGCTTCCTGGGCAGCGTTTGGACTGGGTTTTTTATGGGCACTTTTTGATAAAAAAAATCGCTGCTGGCATGATTTAATTAGTAAAACTGTGCTGATTGACGTAAAGAATCGAAAATAATGTTATAAAAATAAAAAATTTTGACACGGAGAACACAGAGGACACATCCTTGTGCCACTACTCTGTGCCCGCTGTGTTCTCCGTGTCAAAATATTTTAAGCGCCTTAATTCACTCTTCTCAAATAATACAAACTAATTACCGTCACCAGAATTAACGGCGCGGAGGCACTAAGTAAAGGCGTTATATTCATCGCCATTCCCAGGTGATTAAACGAGCGATTAAACACAAAATAAACAATACCAATAACGATCGCCAGTACAATACGTTGGCCAGCACCGCCACTGCGTGGCGTGGTTGCAAACACGATAGGCATGGCTATCATCAACATTGCCAAACAGGTTAGTGGCGTGAAGACTTTTATCCAGAATGACAGCAAATACTCAGCGCTATCCAGATTATTATCCTGTAAATATTGACTATATGTCAGTAACTCACTTGCCGACATATCTTTAGACTCAAGTTCCAACACGGTGAACAGTTCTAATAAAATAAGTCGTTTTAATATCATCTTTTTTTCAAATGAGGCTTTTACGCCCGAAGAGGACAGTTCTGAACGTTTTATATTACTTAGCACCCACTCCTTGTTTAGATATTGCGCCCGCTCGGCATAGCTTATTGAATTTAATTGCCGATTTTCATCCAACTCATAAAGGTATATATTGCGTAACGTTTGATCCGGTAATATTCTTTTTACATTAATAAAACGATTGCCATCACGCGCCCAGACATCTGCAGAACCCCCTACAATAAGTTTTTTCTCTATCGTCTGCGCACGATATGTTTTTGCTTCTCTGCTTGCTGATGGTGCAATATATTCACCCAGCAAAGCGACCAGGATGGCGAGTAGCAAACCAGTTTGCAGTACTGAACGGGTAATACGCAGGGTACTAATACCAGAAGCACGCATCACAATTAACTCAGAATTTGCCGCTAACGTGCCTAAAGATAAAATACCACCAAGCAATAGTATTGACGGTGACAACTCATATAAAAGCTGTGGTAAATTTAATAAAACATAAATGATTGCCTGCAATGCACCATAGTTTCCCTTACCAACATCATCTAACTGAGCAATAAAATCAACAAAAACAAATATTGATAACATCACAAAGCTGGCCAGTATGCAGCCTGCAATGACTGTTTTCGCGATATAACGATCAAGAACCAACTGGATCTCCTTTTTTCGTTTGTTTGCCAGCTTGTCTACCAGCTTGTCTATTATTGGGCAAACCACTCAGATAACCTTTATATTTGAGTAAAATCAGCGTAAAAACAATGGCAATAATGTGTAC
>JAFLJY010000081.1 GCA_022712755.1 Gammaproteobacteria bacterium | reverse complement strand
TGTTTTTTTATTTGTTCCAAACTCTCTTCCTTCATCTAGTGTCCGCTTGCCACCAATAAATATCTCATCAGTCTCGATATTGCCTTCGAGCCGATACTGAGCGTCTCTACAGATCATAGCATGTCTTCTTTTATGAGTCATTAGCCAAGTAGTTCTATAAGATTTGATTGATAATTGTTTTTGCAAATATAATGTTGAGACACCTTTTTTTGAAGTTGCCATAAAGTAGATACACCAAAAAAAACCTTGTTTAGTCAAGTAAAAATCCACGTTCTTAGAACGTGGATTTTTACTTTAATCTTATTGTTATTAAACCCCTGCCTGTGTGCAACAATTAACGTGGCACACAGGATAGGAGAAATACCCAGCCGTGGATTAAGCCAACTGTGTTTTACGACGACGGGCAATGCCAACCATGCCGATCAGACCGCTGCCGAATAACCAGACTGCTGCTGGTACGGGAACGACGTGGACGCTGGTATTGTTATTATATTCAACAACAATTTCATTTGCTATCCCAGGAAAAGGTGTGCCATCCTGCCAGGGATCCGCTTCCCCTACAGCACTTAGGTTTATATCAGATACTGATAATGCTATGGCAGTAAAGTTGAGTGTTAAGACATTAAATGTAGGACCTACTACAGGTGTAAGCACACCAAAATTAAACGGAGCAGAAAATATTGCCTCCAAAGTCCCAGCGTTGCTATCAAGATTTAACTCGCCAAAACCACTGAATCCATTAGCAATCAGGCTATTGCCTATATCATTAAAGGTTGAAGTCAAAGTAAGTTCATTTGGATCCCATTTTATATCAACATTACCAGAAGCTACCCCAATAGTAGGAAAATCGATACCTTCAACAGTAAGTGAAAACGGATCACCGACACCGACCGTCTGCGTTAAAGGGGTAATCTGTACGGTCGCTGCGCTGCTGACACCACACATAAACAATGCGGTTAATCCCAGCAAGCTACCTGTTAGTTGTTTTTTGTTCATTTTATTAGTCTCCGTTAAAATATTACTTTGATTGTTTAGTTGAAAGCCCCTACTTCCACGCTAATCATTTGCTTTATATGCTGGGGTTGTAAAATATAATACAGTTATCGTGCCAAAATAAATAAAGCGTGTAAAAACAACATGTTACATTATATTTTACCCATGCTGATATATGCACACCATCTTTATTGTAAATAATCTTGACACCAGATTTATTTAGAAAATGAGCTGTAATTTGATTATTATCATAAAATACAACAAGTTAAATAATAAAGCCCAATTTTTCAGATTTTTTTAATGTGTATAATAATCCGACAAATAGTTTTTGAAATTTACAGTTAATATCATTTTTTTATAGCTATTTACTATATGCATATGATTTAACTACAATATTTATACTTCCCAAATCCACACATAGCATGTAGGTTGGGGTGAGACACGAACCCCAACAGGCCACCGTAGACAAACTCGTTGGGGTTCATAAAAAATCACCCCAACCTACGCAGCGTTGATTTTGGTGAGTGTAAATTTATGATGTAAAATATACACGGCAAATCTGCTTAACAAGGACGATTAAACTATGCAATATCGGCGATCTGATATAAAGGGCGGCACGTATTTTTTTACGGTAAATCTGGCCGAGCGAAATAAAAGCTTACTGGTTGATGAATTTGAGATATTACGCGAAGTCATTAATACGGTAAAAAAGCAACACCCATTTGTACTGGATGCGATGGTGGTATTACCTGAGCATTTGCATGCAATTTTAACCTTGCCAGCGGATGAAAAGGATTTCGCCACCCGCTGGATGTTAATTAAATCGGGTTTTTCGCGTCAACTACCACAGCAGGAACAAATAAATCAAAGTCGTAAACAAAAAGGCGAGCGAAATATCTGGCAAAGACGTTATTGGGAGCATCTTATATGTAATAACAATGATTTTGAACGACACGTTGATTATATTCATTACAATCCGGTAAAACACGGGTATGTGAAGGTGGCGGTAGATTGGCCATATTCAACGATTCACGAATATATTAAAAAAGGTTTGTTGGATAAAAATTGGGGGCATGATAATGATGATGCCGGGATGCAATTTGGCGAATCTGTTGGGGTGAGGCACGAACCCCAACAGGCCGCCGTAGATAACCCGTTGGGGTTCATATAAAACATTCACCCCAAACTACGCAGGGTTGATTACATTCATTACAATCCGATAAAACACAGGCATGTAAAAATAGCGGCAGGCTGCTTACAAAAGGCTGTTAAATTTAGCTATAATTAATCCCACGTCTGAAGAAAAACAAATAGAACAAGAAATTGGTTGGTATAAAGTAGTGTTTGCTGTTTTATCTGCAATTGATGTTTCAATTCTTGCATGGCTTGTAAAAAATCATAAAACAGAAGAGCCAATTCTTTTAATAGCCAGCCTCATTGCTATTATTATTGTGTCTTTTGGAATTGTCGTAATTAATAAAAGTGTTTTTAAACTTTTAGATAGATTGAGAGATTTATAATATGGAATATTTACCTGTAATTGCTTTAGGGGTGTTTGTTTTAGGTTTTATTGTTATTGTTTATCAATCATTTAAACACACGTCCACAAGAAAATAAAAGCCTGACAAGGCAAATTTACACGGACGGTTAAATAGTGTCGCGCAAAAAACACGCAACACTTTTAAGTACCGGTGGTTTGCGGCAGTCTGTAGGTTGGGGTGAGGTACGAAGCCCAACAGGCCGCCACAGATAGACCCGTTGGGGTTCATGAAAAATCACCCCAACCTACGCAGGGTTGGTTTTGGGTGGATATAAAATAAGACGTAACCCGTAGGTTGGGGTGAGGCACGAACCCCAACAGGCCGCCACAGACAAACTCGTTGGGGTTCATGAAAAATCACCCCAACCTACGCAGAGTTGATTTTGTGTGGATATAAAATAAGCTGTAACTGTAGGTTGGGGTGAGGCACGAACCCCAACAGGCCACCGCAGACAAACTCGTTGGAGTTCATAAAAAATCACCCCAACCTACGGGCTGTTAGCAGCCTGCACTTTTACCTGCTTGCTCTCTACCTGCATGTACTCAATTAGATCCAGCGCATCCTGGTGTTGTAGTCTCATATTCGGCATTGGCAGTTTGTTGTACTGGTTATAGAGTGCTATCGCCAGCGGGTCTTTTTCAGCCAGCATGACATCAGGCTCCATTAGCCAGCGGACCAGCCAGGCACGCTCTCGTTTACTGACGACCCCTAATAGATCCGGCCCCAGTTTATCGCCCTGTCCAATGGTATGACAGGAAACGCAGCGCGTGTTGAACAGATCGGCACCGGTGCGGACAGCCGGTAGTGTCTGAGCAGAATAAGCAGGTAGTGCCGCTAATGAGCGTGTTTGCAAACGTCCGAGCAGCACTGCCACGATTGTCTCTGGTAGATCAAAGGGTGTACGCTTCAACCACTGTCCGGTTGCCTCGTTACCAAGGACAAAATTAATGGCATGGTCGCCAAGTTCCTGTTCATCCTCCCTGTACATCGCCAGTTTTTTACGAATGAGATCAATATCTTCTTTTTTTCCAGTCAGAAACTGCCAGCCCGGCCTGACCTTAAATTTTTTCATATAGGCTTTAAGCGCAGCCGGGGTGTCACGGTCGGGGTCAACAGTGATGGAATACATATACACGTTTTTGCCGACATGGTCGCCCAGCAAGTCCTGAACCTGACGAAGTTTGGCTGTTTCCAGCGGACAGGCATCGCCACAGCTGGTGAACATGAAGTTAATAGACACAACCTTGCCTTTGATTATGTCATCGTAAAAATGCAGGATTTCTCCGTCCTGATTAATCAACGGTACATTGGGGAAATATTTACCACCCCTGACTGCGTTGGCGGGGTGGCTGCCCCATAGTAACAGGGTGCCGACTAATAGAAGCTGAAAGGCAATAGCTCCCCAGTATTTTTTTGTAGTAACTTGCGTACAACTCATACTCGTGACCTCTTATTCACGTTTGTGGAAATTGCCGGATCAAACTGACAGTATTCACACCAGCGAACCAACGAAGTAAATATCCACATTCTTAGAACGTGGTTTTAGTTTCACCCTATAAGGGTGTTTAAAAACCAGCCTTCTGAGAAGGCTGACCAAGGGTGGGCACGCTTTTTGTGCCCACGCGGGACAATAAAACAGCAACACCCATAAATGCTATGTATGAACGCCACCACGCGTGGGCACAAAAAACGTGCCCACCCTACATGACTTCTTCATCCTTTGCTTGATAAACGCCGTATCCGCGTGACACAGATCAACAAACAAGCAGGTCTGTGGTTTACCAACCACAGACCTGCCTGCTTTCCTTTACCACCTCCCTGTAAGCACTCTATTACCAAACAGCTTCTGGCTATCAGGGCAGCGGGCTATCCAAAGGCAACGGAAAGCCTGTTGAAAGACCGAAGTTTGCTCTGAATATAGAGAAGTCGCTCATACCCACACGGTTACTCTGGTTCAGGTCGGCTGTCCATAATCCTTCTCTACCAAATTGTGAGCGAAAGATTGAGAAGTCGCTCATACCTACACGACCATCCCAGTTCATATCACCGATTATCTGCCTGGGCGCAACGTAGGTTGCGGCAGCTAACAGATCACCATCCTTATAAGTCGGCAGCACATTGGTAGCCACATAACCCACACCATCCCAGGATGGTATCGGCGTGGGTATACGATTCACCTGCCCCGGAACCTCGTTATCCCAACGCAGCAGCATGGCCTTGTCCTCATGGGTAGTATTGTGGCAATGTTCAACGAAGGTACCCGCAAACTCGCGGAAGCGAATAGCTACATCAACAATCATGCTAGAGTCAGGTATACCCTGAGGTCCTTCCCCCATACCCGAAAGGCGATATAAGTCCTTACGTGCTCCTATCTCCCACATTGGCGGCAGGTGATAATCAATGCCACCAATATCGTTTTCATTACCACGCAACAGAATTTGCCCTTCCTCAAAGTGGATGTGTATTGGATGAGCCCAGCCAGCGTTATCATTGACCAGATGCCAGATTTCCACACCACCACCCATAGTTTCAGGCGCAGCTGAAACGAGGCTTATGTCCGCATTGAGATCGGCACCACCATCGGTGCTAATAGTCCAGGGCGTGGGTCGGTTATCACTGGCTGTACCACCTTTATCGCCAAAGACAAAGGTGCGATGCTTGGCAGCAGCCAGCTCGGCATCAGTGAATTGGACTAACGGGATCATCATCTTCTTGCCCACTTCGTAATCAGCTGGGTTCATGCTCAGATCAATGCCGTCATAAGGTTGTACGATAAACTCCAGGAACTTACCAACAGTCGGGTCATCCGACCAGCATTGGGTAGCACCGGCACCGCAGAGCGGATCGATTACCGGATTATAGACACCACTGAGAATGTCGGCCAGTGGAATAACACCTTCAGGGCCGCTGCCATCTTTATGCGCCAGGGTATTAACCATATAGAGCTTAGTACCCACCGGAAACTGGTTGAAGTCAACGATAATATCATAACGCTCGGCGATACCCTGTACTGGCAGATCTTTAGACTGGGCATTTGGGAACGGTACGGCGTGCTCCATGATGTTGCCGTCATTGGCGATCATATGGTAGGGAACACGGTTGTATGACTTGCCCGAACTGAGCGGTCCTTGAAGTTCACCGCTGGTATTATCTAACTCCTGTACCAGGGCAAACTTGAAGAAGCGTGCCACAGCACCGTTGAGGACTCGAAAACGGTATTGGCGAGCACGCACATTCATGTACGGTTTGTATAGCCAGTTAACGGTCATGCGGTCGCCAAGGAAGCCGTCTTCATTCATATTTGCCATGGCTAACTGCCCCTGATCAGCAAGCGGCCCTGTATCCTGACCCCAGGCCTTGGCCGCAATCAGTAACTGCACATCGTAGTCGCGGTTGCCCCAGTCAAGGTCAGTACCACTGGGGAAACACAGATTAATGTTATTTTTTGGATCTTCGTATTCACAACGGAAACCTTCTTTACCGCGGTCAATGCCGCTGTAATAGTTCATCATCGCCGCATTGCCCTTGTAGACATTCTCCGAGGTGCGGTCGATCATGTGGTCGTGAAACCAGTGGGTACTCATGATCTCGTGCCAGTCACCTGCCATGTTGATGGTGAGAGTGACAGGATCACAGGTTTTTGTCATTACTCCACCACTGATCGGGTCAGCAATTTTCATGGTTTCACCCAGTGAGCATGGTGTAGATGCGCGTGGATCTGTGGCATTGGTATTGATGGAATCGTACCCGGCTAACACCATCGGCCAGCGGTAATCATAGAACTGTCCGGGGAAGAAATAAGCACCGGCAAACCCGTCACTCTCACCTGGATTGTGGCCATTATGTTCATGTGTAGTAATAGTATGCTCACCAAAACCGTTGTTGGCGCTTACGTCAATCGGCAGTGCGTTATAATGGCGCAGCAGGATGGGTTCTGCGTAACGAGCACGCAGCAATTTTGGTGGCAGAGTACCGTCACCAAAGGTCCACAGGGTATTTGCTTGCTGAACTGGCATATTGGGATGGAATTTAATAGAAATACCGGAGGTCGTGCCGTCTGGAATCGAGCCACCAACGGTATTGTTGTATAACCCGGTTTGACCTTCCTTGCCCGCCACTACAGGCCCAAACTCTCCCACTGAGTAAGTATGACTCTGCTCGTTATCACGAAGACCATTATTGGTTCGTGAGCCACCCTGGGCTGTCTGGAAATACACCTGCGGAGGGAATTCAGCCCAACGCTGGTGGGAAAAATGAATATTCGGCGGACGGCCTTCGATGGGACCGGAAATAGTCACTCCCTCGCCAAGGCAATTGTTGGTGGTAATCATCGTTGTCCATTCATTAGGCAAACCAACGTTAGCCTCTTGAGTCGGAGCAGGCCACAGCGGCGCTAAAAGGAAAGCATCCATTGCTGTAGCACTCGGTCTGCCATCACAACCGGCAGGTGACGGAAGGCTCTTGGCTGTGTCAAAGCTAGTAGGTATCGGATGCACACCGAACTCCTCGAAACGCAACATCTGCTGACTGAAATCCAACGCACCAAACAGCGGGCTAGGTGGCAAGTCACTCGGTATGTCGATTGCCGCCTGAGCTATACCCAGGTTTAAGGTGATAGCCACCGCCAGGGTGTTGAATGTGGTCTTTAAAGCAAACGAGCCAAACTTATGGGTAACTGCTCCCCTACCCTGGTTCGTGGCATCTCGGCCACTATAATTGTGTTGATTTATTTTCATTTTATTCTCCCTTTTACTTTCTATTGTCTTACTTAATTAACATCTATATTTAACCGCAGACTATGCCCTTGGTTTTTATTTATAATCCCAGCACCATCAACAGTACGGAGTTTCTAGTGCCTCTGCAGGGACTATTTTTTATGCCTTCCTGTGCTACATGGCATTAGTATTTCCTGGTTTTCATCACATCTCCCTTGATCATTGCCGGAGCAGGTTAAGTTCATTAACCTGCACCAACACGGTTGCAGCCCATTGCTACGGGTTAATAAGCCCCGATGGCCCCGGCGCATTGCCAAACGCAGATCTGAATATTGAAAAGTCAGCCATACCCACTCGACCATCACCATTAAAATCTGCATCAGGGTCGGCTGTGCCGAATGCAACTCTGAACAGACTGAAGTCAGCCATACCCACCCGGAGGTTTCCATCAAGATCCGCATCACACATATTGCCGAAACCATCCGCGTCAGTATCGAGTTGACTGTTGCCACCAGCATCCGGTATAAGCGGGCCATTGGCCACCAGTGTGCAGTTGTCACAGACATCACCCACACCGTCCAGGTCACCATCTTCCTGACCAGGATTAGCATGAGCGGGACAGTTGTCTGCAGCATCTTCGATTAAATCCAGATCAGCATCAGCCACCAGGCCATCGCTGCGTGGATCCAGCCCCAGGAACTCACCCAAAGGTGGTGCGCCGAACTGGCGGCCAGCAGCACCCACTGCGGCAACCTGCCGGAAATCAGCGGTATTCGCCACGAAATCAGCACGAATCTCTGTTGACATCGGTGCACTACCGGTGATAGGCACAAACAGTTCAGGGTGATCAAACGGAGCCTGTTCCAGCGCCACACGATCATCGGTCAGCGCCATCAGGAACTGCACCAGGGCGTCCCTCTTTTGCTCAGGCGTCGGACCGCCGGGGATCAAACCTGCATCTGTCAATGTAGGCAGCAATGTCATACCTTCAGAATCAAAATTCTGGTCATTGGTTCTTGGGAAATCACCACCACGCACATAGAAGTCTACGATCTGGCGTATGGTCGACAGGCCACCGTTATGCATATAAGGGCCGGTAAGCGTGAGGTTACGAAGACTGGGCGTTCTGAAAGCACCAAAGTTCGTTACCCGCCCTTCAAACGGCGATGTACTGAAGAGGGGACTAAAACCTAATGGTAGCGGTGGAACCCAGGCAGCGACGTGTCCAGGCAAAAAGTCCAGAGTAGTCGTTTGCAGCGGTATACCAGGCGTTAACATCGGCGAAAGGGGAAACTCATTCTGCAAGCCAATAATACCTTTAGACAGGGATATTTCTATCATGTCGCCACCCAGGCCGGTAGTACCACCACGACCGATGTCTTCGTTAACAGCCAGAAAGTCGGGCGCATTTGGATCCGGATTGCCCCCTGGGCGCACACCGGTATTATGAAAACCGTTGTCATACAGGCCGAAGCCAGTTGCGATCGACATTACTTCATTGGCATCTAGCGGGTTCTGGTCAAATGGAACTGGCAATAAGGTGAGCGGATCTTTGCCCTGGATAAATGCATGATCATTATCCATTAATGTGGCGCCATCATGACATAAGATACAGCCAGCTTCACCGTTATAGATATTCATACCGAGGATTTCCTCGTTGTTCATACCGGCACCGTTAAGGATATGCTGGTCAAATAATGAATCATTCGCCACCAGCGTCGATTCATACATCTGGATCGCCAGGCCCCAGAAGGTGGCGAAGTTGGCTTCCATCTGGGTGAACTGGTTGGTATCAAGCGGAGCAGCCGCACCGGGTACAAAAGTTGGGATACCGTTGGCATCGAAAGTGACATGTTCAGTGGTATTGTTCCAGTATTGCGGCGCGAAAGCGGCCTCAATCATGGCTTTATAGGTTGTGTTGAGTCCTGTTCCACCGGGCGCGCCCTGTGACAGGAAACCAAGCGCACTGTCTGTCGCTGAAACCTGTTGCTGTTGAAGCGGTCTCAGGCTAAGCATCTTTTTACCGAGCTTGGGGAAAGTACGTCCAATAAAAGACATCTCAGTGGTATCCATTGGCGGACCCACAGCCTGTGAGGCCAGCGATGACTGACGGATACGCAGTTCTTCTGTTGCCATGCCGAAGATGAAATCGTTATTGATCAAATGCTGGCGTGGATCAGCCGGACCAAACGGGTTACCGCCATTGAATATATTGTTGGCACGACCGTCATGAAAGTTCTCAAAGTTAAACACGGCATTGATAGTCGATGGTGTATTACGCCCTGTTACCTGGCGAAGATTATTGCCTAATCCGTCAACAAAAACATTACCCGAATCCGCAACGGGGGTTCCTAAATCGACCGCACTGCCAGGAACAATATCGATGAAATTCGCCCGTTTCAGCCCCATTGAACCCATTACATCATTGGTGTCTCTAACCACGTTTACAGCGTTAAGTTCCGGTTCACCGATTACATGCTGATCTATTAACCGATGCGTAGGGAAATGTGCAGCCGTTACTTCCTGATCGACAAACATTGAACCTGTAGCCGGCTCCGGCATAGACAGTCCAAGGTTGTGGTTACCAAACACACCATCTTTCGGGTTCAGCTGGTTCCGGGTCCGGTTATCAACGCCAGCATGGAAGTGGCAGGTTGCACAGGCCTGTACACCGTCACTACCGACCTGCATATCCCAGAACAGGGCTTTACCTAACTGCGCTGCCGCAGTCTCATTGATAACATAGTTACCGATATCAAGCGGTGCCGGTACCGGTATGGATAGAGATGTGGCAAGCGCAAAGGCACTGCCAGACGTACATATCAGGCTGCTCGCGACTATCGCACGCGCAAAAATCGACCTGCGCCGATGTTTGCTGTTTTTTAAATCTGTTATTTTTATAGCTTTATGTATTTTCACTTTAAACTTCCTCTCTAAGACTGTTGGCGTAATAATTCTCATAACTTTCGCAGGGGCACACGGCTAAAAATCTGATAGCCCGTAGGTTGGGGTGAATGTTTTTTATGAACCCCAACAAGGTGTCATGGTGGTTCTCCGTCCTTTGGTTCATAAACGGCACGTCCATGTGCCACTACTGTTGGGGTTCATGCTTCACCCCAACCTACAGGTTTGCATGTGCAGGTAGCACAAGAGTTATAAATCTGGAAATAATATTCATAGCATTCACGGCATAATTCTCCGGTTGGCAGATGTCAACATCTGGGTAAAAAACAGAGGAAATATTGTTGCTGGTTCATACTGATACGAGCTAGTGTTAACACTGAGGTTACGACTCAATCCATTAACCAGTATGTTATTGCCGAAAAATTCGACCCTGGCAGGATGGGTTATGGGGTGGTTAATAACATTACCGGTGAGTTGTGGATAAACAATGGTATTGCAGTTCGAGCAAAATTCGTTGATGTTGATGTATTGAATATGAATGCTTTTAAACAGCTGCTGAAACAACCAGGCAATGCCAATCGAAATACTCGCAGACTTAAGCAGTAACCTGATAATTTTTACCAGGTTAAATACAGGTAACATTAAAACAGACAATAATCCGGTGATTATTTTCATATTCTTTTTTCCATTTTTTTGCTCATTTAATATATGAACTCGTATACATCCATATAATCTATCTTTGCAGTCAGCAATATCACCCACCACAGGCATAAACTTATTTTTACGAGTCTATATTTCGTAAAGCACACATCATGCCATGGTTATAAAAACTAATAAAAACAGTTGGTTATAATAATTTATCTACCTGCGAACCTCTGTCTAAGTATACTTTGTAAAAAATATTTACAATTTTTAATAAATAAACATGATATTTATCAATTATTAACAGACAAAACAAGACCTTACAAAGAATTTAAGTTGATTCTATAAAACTGTAATAAAATCCGACAAATTATCGCAATTATGGTGTCAGCCCTGCACTTAAATACAAGTTTTGGACACATTTTAACCACCATAAAAATAACTGCGTCACTACAAGTCGTTAATTGTTAATAAAAAAATTACTGCCAACTTTTTTTTCGATTACTACAGCCTGATATAATGTTAAAAAATTCGACAAGTGTGCGATATCAAACACATTGCATTAGTGTAAACAAATGCGACACACAACCGTTAAAATGGGTTTGTTTTCCCATAAAAATTTTCCATTTCGGGTGTGTCTTGTAAAATAAATCGACACCTTTGGCGATGCCCTGTAACTGAAAAACGCAATTGGGCGCGAAAAGAGATGTAAGTCTGTAGATTGGGATGAAGCATGAACCCCAACAGGATGCCATGGTGATTTTATTGGGCTGAAAAACGCAATTAGACGCGAAAAGAATATGCAAACCTGTAGGTTGGGGTGAAGCATGAACCCCAACAAGATGCCATGGTGATTTGTTGGGTTACGATTTTTCTAAAACACTAAATACCACATCTATGGTTAAATCCAGTTGTTGTAAATTACACGCGACTTCCCTGCCTGCTTTGGATGCGCGATAAAAATGCGGGGTCATAAGAAGCAGATTATTAATCTGTGTTTTATTAGCAATATTTACTTTAAACTGCAATTTTTCACTATGCACTAATGAAAATCCGGTATTTTCTGTTTGTAGCGAACGTTGTTGATCCGGTTTTTTTATTTCAGGATAAATTATTTCCCGTAACTCTTTTAAATGTTCTGCACCGGGATCAACAATAATAATTTTACCGCCGGGTTTTACTGTTTTATAAAAACCGTCAAAACTGATAAAACCAAACAAACATAAAATAATATCAACACTTTTTTCTTCAACCGGTGGCTGCCTGTTGGTGCCAACTACCCAGCTTATCTGTTTGTTTCTCTTAGCGGCTTGAATGACGGCATCTTTGGAGATGTCCAGCCCAATAAAACTTAGTTTGCCCACACCGGTTTCATTTTTAAGCGCATTAAAAATAAAATCAAAATAATAACCCTCACCACAGCCAGCATCTAAAATACAATGTTCGTTATGGTTTATGCTGTTATCATTTATAATCTGCGCAGATACCATTTCAGTTAATTTTTCAGCAACAGCCTGATAGTAGCCTGCGTTTAAAAAATCGGTTCTGGCTAACACCATGGCTTTGCTGTCACCCGGCTGTTTTGAGCGTTTATGCTGCACCGGTAATAAATTGACATAACCCTGACGGGCAATATCAAATGTGTGCCCATTCTCACAAACATACTGTTTGTCCGTTTGTTTAAGCTTTTTGCCGTCTATCGGACAGGCCAGGTTTTGTGCTTTTGTAATGTTCATCGATATTGATGGCTATGTCACCGTTAAGTGTTGAATTTTCGTAGCTATTAAGATTAGCTT
>JAFLJY010000080.1 GCA_022712755.1 Gammaproteobacteria bacterium | reverse complement strand
GGCTATGCAGCCAGGGTGCTGAATTATTGTTTGCCATACAAAAACTGCAGCAGAAAAATAGTCTTAGTGATACAAAACAGGAACTGATTTATTTGCAGAATCAGTTGGCTCCGTTGGCAAAAGATGTTTTAAAAGGACTGGCTCGGGATTTTATGGCACCTTTCTGGCGCGCTCTGGCATCAAATCTGGCGGCTACTTTTTATGATGAACAAAACCCGGATTTAAATGTTGTTTATTGTTATGCACAAATCATGCTTTGGCCCGATGTGATTAACAGTATTCATAAAATCCCACAATGGCAACAACACCCGGCTTTGTTTTCCCAGTTGGCTCATGCCTGTTACCAGGATAACCAACGCATAGAAAGCATTCAAATATTATGTGATTATTGCTGGCTATATCCAGACGCAGACAGTTTTATGCCGGATGATAAT
Organism: Gammaproteobacteria bacterium; assembly: GCA_022712755.1. Classification (GTDB taxonomy): domain Bacteria; phylum Pseudomonadota; class Gammaproteobacteria; order SZUA-229; family SZUA-229. The sequence goes on along the minus strand of JAFLJY010000080.1, from coordinate 6,341 downwards.
AACAGCATTGTAGCCTGGAATAAATTTATTGATTTAGAACTGGATGTAAAATGGGGTTGGCAACATTTTCCGGCCTGGTTGTTATTTAATGAGCCGGGTCTGGCAAAACATATTCAGGAAAATTCACCAGGTGGAGCACCTGCATTTAAAGCATTGCAACAACTGTTGCTGGCGGAGCAGGAGAATGGCGAAGTTAAGGTTGATTTAAGGTTGCAATTACAAACCGCGCATAAGGGTATTTTTAATTATTTTCTTAATCGACAGGTTTAACCCGCTTAAGTCTGCATTTTATATGACAGACAGTGATGGTTATGGAACGCCTCAGGGCGTGAAGCGGACGTTAAGAATCTAAAGAACTTTTGCCGCAAAGGACGCAAAGAGCGCAAAGAAAACAATTTTTTCATGTAGGTTGGGGTTCGTACCTCACCCCAACCTACCGCGCTACAAATTTATTATTGTTTTTGCTTTTCTTTGCGCCCTTTGCGTCCTTCGCGGCAAAAATAATTCTTGTTTGTTAGTCCGCTTATGACCGAACTCAGTCATTCGCTCGGTGGGTAAAGCTAATACAAAATAAGCGGCCTCTGATTACTTAGTCTATTTTCTTTTCAATTTTATCCAGACGATTGCTAATCTCCTGTAATAAACTATGCGTATCTTTCACTTCTGCAGCGTGTTCCGATGCCTGTTCCAGATTACCCTCTTCCTGCATTTTTCCAATGACGATGCCGATCATCATGTTTAAAAAGACAAAAGCATTAAAAAAGATGAATGATAAATAATACATCCACGAGAGTGGATAAACACTCATGGTTTCATACATGACATCAGTCCAGTCTTCGAAGGTGACAACACGAAATAAGGTTAACATTGAAATAGAAATATCACCCCACAGTATGGGATTAATTCTTTCAAACAAAAAGCTACCAACTGCAGCATACATATAGAATAAAATAAACATGAGTAAAAGCACGTAAGCCATAGAAGGTAATGACCTGATTAATGCATTTACCAGTACCCTAAGTTCCGGGATAACGGATATCAGGCGTAACACTCTAAAGACACGGATTAAACGCGCTAAAAATGCAAACTCACTTTCATCAAAGGGTAATAGACTGACAGTGACAATTAAGGTGTCGAAAATATTCCAGGCATTATTAAAAAATCGTTTTTTATCCTGACAGGCAATGAAGCGCAGAACGATCTCAAACAGGAAAAAAACAGTAATGGCAACGTCAAAAAATGCTAAGGCATTGATAAACATAGGGTCAAAATCATAGGTTTTAACGCCAATTAATAATGCCGACAAAAGAATAATGGCGATGACCGAAAACTCAAATAAACGGTTGTCATGTAATGTTCGAATGTGATCCTGTAGTATAAGCGCCTGTTTAATCATATTTATTCACCTAAAAATATTGTGCATAGTGTATTCATATCAACCTGAAACTCAACCACATTTTTAACTTTTACAGTAGTAACATAAGAATGTGTTGTTTACCTGCCTGCAGCAGGCAGGCGAACCACATCCTGAATATTCTGTTTATCCATGTAGGTGCTTGTTGAGATGGTGTTTTTTGCTTGTATATTTTCTGACTTATCGCTATAGTTATCGCACATGAAATATTTCACAGCACAATCCGATCTTGCTGTAGTGCGCACTTCTAATGTGTCTGCACTGGCTGTGGCATTCCTGTTAGACTTCTTATTACTCCTCCTGCCTTAGGGCACACGTTGATTCCTGGCGAGGAGAATACGCGCTCATTAGTATCTATAAAATGCCCATAAAAACATTGATTTGAAGGTCAGGTCATGAGTAAAGAACAGTTAATAATATTTGATACAACCTTGCGTGATGGAGAGCAAAGCCCCGGTGCTTCCATGACAAAAGACGAAAAAGTCCGTATTGCCAAAGCACTGGAAAAAATGCAGGTCGATATTATCGAAGCCGGTTTTCCTGTTGCCAGTATTGGTGATTTTGAGTCGGTGAAAGCGGTTGCCGCCGCGATTAAAGACAGTACCGTCTGCGGCCTGGCGCGTGCACTGGAAAAAGATATTGTACGTGCAGGCGACGCATTGAAACCTGCTGTATCCTCACGTATTCACACCTTTATCGCTACCTCGCCTATTCACATGAAAATGAAATTGCGGATGCAGCCGGATGATGTACTGGCGCAGGCGGTGGCTTCAGTAAAAATAGCAAGGCGGTTTACCGATAATATTGAGTTTTCACCCGAAGATGCCGGTCGTTCGGAAACTGATTTTTTGTGTCGTATTATTGAGGCGGTGATTGATGCCGGTGCGACTACCATTAATATTCCAGATACCGTGGGTTATAATGTTCCACATCAATTTGGCGAATTAATCCGTATCTTGTTAGAGCGCATTCCTAATTCAGATAAAGCGGTTTTCTCTGTGCATTGCCATAATGATTTAGGTCTGGCAGTGGGCAATTCCCTGGCAGCAGTATTAAATGGCGCACGTCAGGTTGAATGTACCATTAATGGTCTGGGTGAACGCGCCGGTAATGCCTCACTGGAGGAGATTGTCATGGCAGTGCGCACCCGTCAAGATGTTTTTGCCTGTGATACCCGTCTGGATACGACACAAATTGTGCCCTGTTCAAAACTGGTTTCAGGTATTACCGGTTTTCCAGTACAACCCAATAAAGCAATTGTTGGTGCCAATGCTTTTGCTCACGAATCAGGCATTCACCAGGACGGCATCTTAAAAAGTCGCGAGACCTACGAAATCATGCGCGCTCAGGATGTCGGCTGGTCCGATAATCGCATGGTACTGGGTAAACATTCCGGTCGTAATGCTTTTAGAAGCCGCTTAAAAGAGTTGAATATCGAGTTTGATTCTGAACAGGAATTAAATGAAACATTTTCCCGGTTTAAAGAGCTTGCTGATAAAAAACATGAGATCTTTGATGAAGACTTACGTGCCCTGGTGGCGGATACAAACTGGAGTACAGAAAACGAACACTACAAACTGGTCAGCCTGCGCGTGTGTTCAGAAACAGGTGAAACGCCAACAGCATCAATGGTGCTGGAAATTGGTGGTAATGAAGTTGCCGCCAATGCGACGGGTGGCGGTCCTGTTGATGCCTCGTTTAGAGCCATTGAAAGCGTGGTCAATAGTGATACCCAGCTACAGCTTTATTCGGTCAATAACATTACCAGTGGCACCGATGCACAGGGCGAAGTAACTGTAAGGCTGGAGAAAGCCGGTCGCATTGTAAGCGGTCAGGGTGCGGATACCGATATTGTTATCGCCTCGGCGAATGCCTATATTAATGCGCTGAATAAACTGGAAAAAGGTGATGATCGAGCGCATCCGCAACTGGGTGATGTGTAGCTTGTGATTGATGAGTTTGTGATTGATGAAAGCAGCCGCCGTTATTATCTCGATGTGATGGGCATTCAGTGCTGGCAGTTGCGTGATGTAACGCCAGAACTAGCACCGGGGCAAACACAGGAAGCGGTCATTCAAACGGCCATTCAAGCGGCCAATAATACCGATGTTATTGTCGCGGATACGATCAGTGATGATAATTGCTCGCAAGCTGATTGGTCACAGCTTGAAACCGCAATACAGCAATGCCAGCTGTGCCAGCTTGGCGCCACGCGCAAACAGGCGATAGCCGGGCGTGGTAATCTATCGGCAGAACTGATGTTTGTTTTGCTTAGCCCCGTGAGCGACGATGACGAAGTAGGTGTTATCTGTAGCGGTGAAGCTGATGATTTGTTAACTAAAATGCTGGCAGCCATCAACATAACAATTGATGATGTATACATCACTTCATTATTGAAATGCAAAGTGCCTGCAAATCATACTGTCTCACCCGCCGAAATTAAGCATTGTCATGCATATTTACAGCAGCAAATACAGTTGATACAACCAAAACGCCTAATTGTTTTAGGTGAAACAGCCATTCGATGTTTGTTGCAGAAAAACCTGACTATAGACGATTTCCGAGCGATGAATGCAGAGGCGAAACTTGAAATAGAGTCACTACCTGTGTTTGTCAGTTACTCACCGCAGGAGCTTCTGCAAAAACCGGAGTACAAGCGAAAAGCCTGGGCGGATTTGCAACAGTTACAGAAAATGCTTGCTTCAGAATAGTGCATAAATGGTAATAATCCATGGCGGTAAATTATCAAAATATGAAAGAAAAATTGAGTGCGCTGGTAGAAATACGCACAATGAATTATACTGATTTGAAATCGGTTTTTACTGTTGAGAAAAAAGCCTATCCGCACCCGTGGACACTGGGCATATTTCGAGATTGCCTACGTATTGGTTATAACGCCTGGGTGATGACGTTAGATAAAGATATCATTGGTTATGGCATTGTGATGTTGTCGCCGGGTGAGGCGCATATCTTAAATATCTGCATCGAACCGGTTTATCAGAAAAAAGGTTTGGGGCGCTACCTATTACGCCATATACTCAATAAATCAAACCAGACCGATGTTGATATGGTGTTGCTTGAAGTGCGCCGATCTAACACGGCAGCGCAACAATTATATAAGGCTGAAGGTTTCCACGAACTGGGTGTGCGTAAAGCTTATTATCCTGCTGACGATGGGCGTGAAGACGCAATTATTTTGGCTAAGTATCTGGCTAAATAAATAGTCAGGAATCTCAGAGGTATGCATTCGTCCGTAAGCTAAGTATAATTGCGCCGCTATGGTATATCTAGAAGAAGTTAAACGACGGCGCACGTTCGCCATTATCTCCCACCCTGATGCGGGTAAAACCACACTGACTGAAAAGTTATTGTTATTTGGTGGCGCTATTCAAATGGCGGGTACCGTAAAAGGGCGGAAAGCCGCTCGTCATGCTACCTCCGACTGGATGGAGCTGGAAAAACAGCGTGGTATATCGGTGACATCATCGGTTATGCAGTTCCCGCATAAGGACTGCATTATTAATTTACTGGATACACCGGGTCATGCGGATTTCTCCGAAGATACCTATCGTACCTTAACCGCTGTTGATTCTGCTCTGATGGTGATTGATGCTGCCAAAGGCGTTGAAGAACGTACCATTAAGTTAATGGATGTGTGTCGTTTGCGCACCACGCCAATTATTACTTTTGTTAATAAAATGGATCGCGAAGCGCGTGAGCCAATTGATATTCTCGATGAAATTGAAGATATTCTAAATATTAAGTGTGCGCCCATCACCTGGCCCATCGGCATGGGTAAAAACTTTAAGGGTGTGTTTAATCTGGCCACCAATACCGTGCAGTTTTTCAGTGCCACTCATGGTGGGAAAATTCAGCAGGGCGATGTGATTGAAGGCCTGGATAACCCGCAGCTTGATGATATTTTAGGTCACATGGCAGCGGAACTTCGTGAAGAAATTGAGCTGGTGAAAGGTGCCAGCCATGAATTTGATTTAACGGCATATCAAAAAGGCGAGCTTACCCCGGTGTTTTTTGGTTCAGGTATTAATAATTTTGGTGTTGGTGAATTACTCAATGCGCTTAATGATTTTGCACCCTCACCAAAAGGTCGTGAAACACAAACACGAGAAGTAAAACCGGAAGAAGAAAAATTCACCGGTTTTGTGTTCAAAATACAGGCGAATATGGATCCGGGGCATCGTGACCGTATCGCTTTTGTGCGTATCTGCAGCGGCATGTATAAAAAAGGCATGAAAGTAAAACACGTGCGTTTAGGCAAAGATATTAAACTTGCCGATGCCGTCACTTTTATGGCTGCAGACCGTGAACATGTTGAAACGGCTTATACTGGCGATATTATCGGTTTGCATAATCACGGTACCATGCGTATTGGTGATACCTTTACTATGGGTGAAGATCTGGCGTTTACCGGCATTCCCAACTTTGCGCCTGAATTATTTCGCCGTGCGCAGTTGAAAGACCCGTTAAAAATGAAGGCACTACAAAAAGGTTTAATGCAATTGTGTGAAGAAGGCGCAACGCAGTTGTATCGTCCGTTACATAATAATGATTTGATCCTGGGTGCAGTCGGTGTTTTGCAATTTGAAGTGGTCAAACATCGTTTAAAACACGAATACAGTGTTGATTGCGATTTTGAGGCGGTGAATGTGACCACAGCACGTTGGGTTGAGTGTGTAGATGATAAAGAGTTGACCAGATTTAAGGCTCGCCAGACAACAAATTTAGCATTAGATCATGCCGGTGATCTGGCTTATATCGCGCCAACCCGGGTTAACCTGGATATGACTGTCGAAAAATGGCCGGAAATAAAATTCCTGTCCACTCGTGAGCATGGGATTTATAACTAATAAAAAAACTTTAGTCCATCCTTTGGTTCGTAAACGGCACTTCCATGTGCCACTGCTCC
>JAFLJY010000079.1 GCA_022712755.1 Gammaproteobacteria bacterium | reverse complement strand
CTGATTGTATTCGGCCAGAGCACCAGTTTGAGATAAGGCAAAATAGAGCGCGGGAATACCTTTTGGATTAAAGCGTCCGCCTTGTAATTTTGCGCCCTCTCCTGATAACGGCGAGAAAGACCATGCAGGGTTATGGGCGCGATACGCCAGCCCTTTATAACGCATTAAGCAAAGCCACCCTCAGCAATTCGATCAAGGTATTCTAATACAGCGTCAGACATACCACGTTTAACCATGCCTTCAGCCGTCAAATCACCAAAACTGGGGATGGGTTCTGAGCGGAACCAGGCATAAGCCTGTAGAGAGCTACCACACCATGGTAAAACGCGATTAATAATCATCACAATATCGCGTAAACGTTTTTGTGAGGCTTTGGATTGAAATCTCTCGCGTTTGGAAATGGTGTCCTGTGGCAACCCTGTAAGGGCACTGATGTCTTTAAGGGTTGTATGAAATTCATCGGCAACCGCTCGCGGGGTAATAACCCCATAATCATTAATTAATTGTTCAAATAATGCAGCCATGCCGCCTCCTGTATGCCGTATATAATAGGTCTATTATAGGGCGATAATAAACAAATGGCTATCAAATAAGGTCATTAAAAACCCTTGATATTTCCAGCAGTCTTTTTTTATCTTTCACTGGCAAATCTGAATAAATCATCATTAATTCACGAAAGTTATCAGGGAAATTCATACATACAGGATCTATTTCTATGTGTTGTTCATCAAGCCATCCATGCGGTTTAGCGAGTGCCTTCTCGATGCGTCTTGTTTGTCGTGTGCCAATAAGCCTAAATGGATTTTCCGTGTACTTTTTGATTGCATTATCATTCGTCTCGCATAATTGATAAAAAGCCAGCAAAGCAGATTCGCCTTCACCTCTAAGCAATTCAACACTATTTACCAGGTTTTGGTGACGGATGGCCTGTAAGTCTCTGTCACCAGATCGGATAGGGCCGGAGCCAAACATAATCCAGCAGGCAGATGATGCAGTAATTTTTGCTATAAGAGAGACATCATCAGGACCAGGAGTTGATTGACCGGCTTCATAATTACCTAATCGTCCGCTACTCCATTGATACTCTTTGATTAGCGTTTTATTTAAGTCTTTTTGCGTTTTAAAGCCCGCCATTTGCCGGGCTTGTTTAATACGACCGCCTATTTTGATGGCGGTTAGATCTTTAGATTTTGCTTTATTCATGATGAAAATTTACATTATTTTAAATAAAATTACAAGATTCTTGATATTATGCTTGTATTCTTGAAATAAGCATATATAATTCTCACAACATTTAGTTTTGTCCGTAACGGACATATAGCGAGAAAATATTTTCAATGAACATATCCATACAACAATTCAAACAAGAACAAGGGATGAACTGGCTATCAACCAGTTTTGATTCACTGTCGTCTGCGCGTGTGTGTTTTACAGGTACACGATCAACGAATACACCGAAACATGAGATTAATTTTGGCATGACCTGACCTTCCTGTATTTTCTGGAGGGTTGTATAAGCAGCCTTCCAGCGTTCACGAACAAGAGCCCTGGTGAGACTGCAAAGTTTTACCGGGGCTTTTTTTTGCCCAATTCACGCGCCTTGATGCGCTGAGTCGTTCTTTTACAAATTGGATCACCTTATGGTTGGTGACGAGTTAAGCAAGTGAAAACACTTTTCTCTGTACCGACTTTAGCGGGTATAGCTCAATTGGCAGAGTTGCCCTCTTCCAAACCGTGGACACCGGTTCGATCCCGGTTACCCGCTCCATTTTATACACACGGTAATGCTGTGATTAAAGTGAAATAGCTCAGTAGGTAGAGCGCGGAGTTCATAACTCCGGAGACCCCGGTTCGATCCCAGGTTTCACTACCAATTTTTGCCATATGCTCCATCTGGTAGGAGGTGCGACTGTTAATCGCATGCATCCTGTTCGAGTCCAGGTATGGCAGCCAGGTAAGTCGTGGAGAGGGTTTATGTCGAGGTAGATTATGACTGCCAAATGGTGCACTGACTTTACAAAGGTCGCTGTATCACGACTACCTTCCGCGCAACAATGATCTTAGTTTATATAGAGTGGTTGCTTTGTGTCAGCAGTGAGCGACAAATCAAAGCTACCACCATGCTTAACCAAATCTTTACCTCTATGGCAGGTCGCCATCTGTTCACTTCGACAGTAAAAACAGGAGTAGAGCATCGCTCCGCCAGATCAGGCTGGCGCTTTAAGTTCATGTAGACAAATAGGTAAAATCACCGCCCTTTCAAGGCGGAACCTGCGGGTTCAATTCCCGTCATGAACGCCAGATTAATAATTTGCATCGGTAGCTCATCGGGTAGAGCGTCGGTCTGAAACGCCGAGCGTAGCAGGTTCAAGTCCTGCTCGATGCACCAGATAAGCGCCAGTTGACCAAATGGTAAGGCGATGGTCTCCAAAACCATAGATTGGGGGTTCGGTTCCCTCCTGGCGTGCCAATTTAAAACAGGTTGAGCGGTTCGATAGTTAGCGTGTTGGAGTATCAAACCCGTTTTTGCCCTGTAGCTCATTTGGTAGAGCATCCGGCTGATAACCGGAAGGCGGGTGGTTCAAATCCACTCAGGGCAACCAGCTTAAACAGAGCCTACTGGCATGATGGATCGCTATAGAGAGAAGTTATGTACGGCGCAGGTGAGAGGACGCTTGCATTAATCTGTGAAACAGAAGTCCTCAAAAATTAAATATTTGCCCCTTTAGCTCATTTTGGTAGAGCGGCTGCCTTGTAAGCAGCAGGTGGACAGTTCGATTCTGTCAGGGGGCTCCAGTTGTTAATGCCAAATAGAGGAGTCTGGTTGTCCTCGCTAGCCTCATAAGCTTGAGATCGATGGTTCAAATCCATCTTCCGCTACCAGTTATACCGCTTTACGTTAACTAAAAATTAGCAATAAAAGTGGTTTTATTGACCTGTAACTCAATTGGTAGAGTGCCTCTTTTACAAGGAGGAAGCAGGCAGTTCAAAACTGTCCGGGTCAACCATATTTTCGGAGTGTATGTCAGTCTGGTCAGACGGCTCGTTTTGGGGACGAGAGGTCGAAGGTTCGAATCCTTCCATTCCGACCAGTTTATTATTGGCCTGTAGCTCAATTGGCAGAGCGCTGGTTTCTGATACCAGAGGTTGCAGATTCGACTTCTGCCAGGTCAGCCAAATTATAAGAATAAGGGGGCATAACTCAATTGGCAGAGTAACTGGCTTTTAACCAGTAAGTTGCGAGATCGTTGCTCGCTGCCCCCACCAATTTATGGTGAATATAGCTCAATTGGTAGAGCCCTTGATTGTGAGTCAAGCCGTTGCGAGTTCGACTCTCGTTATTCACCCCAAACTTTTTTAATTAATAAACGATTAGGAGAATCTCTTGAAACATAAAAGCAAAGTATCGGCACTTAGAAACCTGGAAGCGTTAAATCCGCTCATGCGAAAAGGTGGTGTGCATGATAAAAGCGGGAAAACAAAACGTCACAATAACAAACAGAAATTTAAAGCTATGGTACGACAAGGTGATTTTGAGAAAGGGATTAATCGATTCTTTTCTCAAGATTATCTAGCAGCAATAACAAATCTGGAAGTCTCCGTCGGAGTGGCCGACACCCAGCCTTGAAAACTGGTGGCATTGCATTTTGTGCGATGACAGTTCGAACCTGTAGATTTCTGCCAAATTTAACATGCTCTTGTAGCCAAACTGGATAAGGCACGACACTACGAATGTTGAAATTGCAAGTTCGACTCTTGCCGAGGATACCAATAACACAAAGTCCATGTAGCTAAACTGGATACAGCAACAGGTTTCTACCCTGTAGATTGCGGGTTCGAGTCCTGCCGTGGATGCCAACACAGGGCCTTAAGCTTAAGTCTGGTATAAGCCCTCGACTCATAATCGAGAGATAGCTGGTTCGAATCCAGTGAGGCCCACCAAATAATGGAAGGCTGGCAGAGCGGTAATGCAGCGGATTGCTAATCCGTGGGTTTTGTAAAAAGCCCCATGAGTTCAAATCTCATGCCTTCCGCCAATAAATGAGCTGATGGCTGAACGGTATGGCGCTGATCTGCAAAATCAGAAAATCTGGGTTCAAGTCCCGGTCAGCTCTCCAAAATTAATAAATATAGCGGATTAGTTCAGTGGTAGAACAGCGGTCTTTGATGCCGACGACAGAGGTTCAAGCCCTCTATCCGTTGCCAAACAAGGTGATTCAATTTTTCTCATTTAAAATCATTATCATGAAACAGAAAAAACTTCACAAAATTAACGCAAAGGGTAATACGCCAATGATATTGGCTGTGACTCCAGGCGGAAGACCCGGCCAGTGGATTCACTGGAAAGATGCGGCTGTTCATTACGCAACTGATGATGTGCTGTGGAGCCTTGGCGACACGGTAATGACATTAACTGGAGGTGCAAATAATAATAACGATATTTCATTAATAGAGTTAGCGCTTATTATTTCAGTTGCAGGAATGGGAGCACATGTTATTGAAGATAGACCAATTTTGTTAACGAACCAGTCGCTGTTTAAGCGCGATCAAAACATGTGTATGTACTGCGGTAATACTTTCGCTAATAAATTACTTTCACGCGATCATGTTATTCCGAAGGGGCGAGGCGGACTTGATATTTGGTCTAATGTTGTCAGTTCATGTTTGCCTTGCAACTCTAAAAAAGATTGCCGGACACCTGTTCAGGCTAATATGCCACTATTGGCTTTGCCTTATACGCCTAACTATATTGAGAGCTTTATCTTAACCAACAGGAACATTGTTGCTGACCAGATGGCGTTTTTAAAATTACAGTTACCGAAAAAAGCGGTTTAGTGCGGCAACGTGAAGGGAACCACTAACACTATTTGTTGATATTACTTGCATCACTGCTATCATATTCGCTCCAATTAATTATTTAGAGAGAATATTATGGCAAGAACTAAACCAATTATAAAAGCTGAAACACTTGATGAGGTAATCCATTCCTCTGTTAAAGCATTATCTGATGCTACAAGTACTGTAAACGCATCAATAATAAAAGTAACAGCAGAAGCTAAAAAATTAACTACGGAAATTAAACGTCACGTTAAGAAAAAAGGTGTATTAATTAAACGCAATAAAACAGCTTTGGCCAAGTTAAAAAAATCACCTAATGCGGCAAATAATAAAGCAGTCGATATTGTGACTAATGCGCTAAAGGAAACGAAAGTTGCGTTAGATAATGCTCGCACAAATAAAGCAAGTGCTTCTGTTGAACTGGCTTCTCTTAGATTAGTTCAGAAACGTCTAAAAGCTTATTCTAAAGCCATGGCTACGGCAGATAAAGCACTAAACGCACCAATAAAGAAAAGACGTAAAGTGAAAAAATCAAAATAAATTGTTGTTTCTATAAATAAAAACCACCTAACAGAATATAATCCTGCCAGGTGGTTTTTAAATATTATCGTCAGTTAGTGGTTCTTTCTTTGGTTATGTATGATGCATAATTCATCGCTGCAGCATCAACGTTAATTGTACCTGATTTACCCCAGGTCATAAAAAACGCATGCTGATCCAATGGCTCTTTTTCAACTGATGTTTTGTATTGTGCTTGCAAAATATCATCAAATTCTGAGATCCAGATCGCTTTAACAGCGGCTTCGTCCCATACAGCAGATGGCGCAATATGACATAATGAAACACGAATAACTTCTCTGAGTATTCGCGGAACAATATCAAGGTCAAAACATTGACCATGCTCCCCAAAAAATGCGACCGCTTTTTGATAGGCAGCTTCTAGTTTTGGTGCGCAGTCAACGATAAGGTCATATCGTAGTTTTGCTGATCCGTTATTTAGTAAATACGATTCTATTTCGTAAAACTTTTCATTGGTTATTGCTTCATGAAGGCAAATAGCTGCTTCCACTTCAGCAAAATTATATGTTTCTTTGTTCATATGGGTTCCTTAAGTAAAAAAGGAAACATACCCCACAAGGAATATATTTCCCTTATGGGTTGATCTACTAACAGAGTGTTAGTTGAATACGCTGGTTATTTAGAAATTGGTCAGCTACCAATTATTTCTATACCAAGTGGTATTGAATAACTATTATACGTGAAAATTCGTTTTTTCACTGATGCTGCTATTGAAATTCGGTGCATCACCTGTTTCCATGCCTTGAGAAAAACAAATAACTAATTGTATGCAGGGTGTCTCTTATAAATTGTAACAATGGTACCAACGTTCGTTATATGATCTCTTACGACAACATAGTGTATCTGGCTGCTATCATGACTCCAGACCTCCAAGTTTTCAATCGTTCCATATTTTTTTAGTTTATGTTTGATTACATTTTCTGGTAATGATTTTTTTTGTATCGCAGGATGTTTGATACGTCGAATAAGAGATTGAACAGGGTTTGTTAAGTCTCCGGCGTGGTGACGATCTTCGAATTGTTTAATGGCATGTTTAGTTAGTTTAATGGCTCCCATAGCTGGCGTTTTAATTATGTCCGTTTCAATCTTTTCTTTAACATCAATATGTTCTATTGACACACCTTCGTCATTAATGCCAGGTAAAAATTCATCTGTATCGTCTGTTTTCTTAATTAAAACCCCATTCATGATTGTTTTAAGAAAGTAGATATATTGCGACAAATGCTTGTAAGTAGATTTACCTTTTATCATCTGACGTATTTTGTTGGAAGAAACGTGTAGTTTATAGCCTTTGCCTGTTACCGGGTCACGATCAAACACTTTCTTTTTAAATAAGAGGTATTGGATAGCGACAAGCTCGCTTACTACATCAGGGTCATCAGATTCGATATTTTCAACGTATATGATGCCTCGACGATTTGAGCCAACACGCCAGGCAACTGCTCGTTGTGAGTTTAGTTGTGTAATAACTTGTGTGCTTAATATCATCATTGACAGTAACCAACTCTGTTGATTTCACTAAAAAATGGTAGGTTATTTGCTTTTAAGTTCTTATATTCAGATAAATCCATATCGATATTAGGGAAAAATTCAAGACCTGTCTCTTTTTCAACCTGAGCAATGCTAACTAAATACGGACTATGGTTATAAGTTTTATCTTTGCTACATCTTCCTGTTTTATAATGTTCTGGTAATGCGTTAAATTTATTTGGATAGATAAGTGAATGTACTTGCACTCCTGAACCGTCTTTTAATTCAATAAAAAACACCTTGAATAATTTATCCGGGACTCCTACTGGAATTTCTTTTTTATTCGATTCGCCAATATATTTGATTTTCTTATTGGATGTATATATTGGACCACTTACCACCCATAACTCGCCGTATTCATTCGATAATGAAGATATATAATTCTCAATACCTAACCAGATACCCTGGTTAAATTTAACAGCTTGAGGCACAGCGTTTGCAAATACAAATGTGTTACAGCCGTGCTCCTTCGAGATACGGTTTGCATCAGCTCTCATAGCTAAATGCCCGCGATTCCATGTATGTCCAGCACCTCTGTATGAATCATTAATTGTTTTTTTTGTTTTATAGTATTTTTTCTCTTTTTTAAAATCATTGATGCTGTACCAGGGATTAGGGCGCTTTGCGCCCGGTGCATATCCGCTAGGTCGAACCGAAGAATAGGCTTTTATGTGCATGGCCACCCATTCTGGTTGTGCTAAATATTCAGGCACTCCATCACTATTGTCATCATCATATGTATCCATGGATGCCATAAATGCACCGCCATCATATAACCTTCCTTTATGATTAGGGGCATACTTCATGTGATTATAATCTTTTAATTCCGGTAATTTATAAGGCTTCAATTTACACACAGGGGTTCCTGCATGTGCATGTACAGACAAGGAAATAACAAATAATATTGATAAAGCTTTCAACGTATTAAAGACTGTTTCTGAATAATGCATTTGATATGAACGTTGGTTTATGATTTTTACTGACGAGTATTTGTTTTACTAGATTTTACAATGATTTTTACAATACGGTTTATTTATTTTACTCCTTTACGGTACAAAAAAAGCACTAGCCCCATAACAGAACTAATGCTTAATTTTAAAGTATATAATTATGTGAATAACCAGATGCGCTTATCACGCATACAAATATAAACCAGTTAATGTGACCTTTCGTAAGCGGGCGTTCCATGCAAAGCGCACTGAGATTCAGGCGTATGTTCCATACAAGGTGCGTTCAGATCACCGTAATTATTTGCTTCATTTAGAACGGCTTTAAACTGACAGAGAAAGCATTCGCTAAACTCATGGATTAGCTTAAGCACATCCTTCCAATCCAGGTCTTTAAATGGCTGCCATATTTCACAGTTATTTGGTTTTTTATTATCTTCAACTGCCTTAATAAATAATAGATAATTATCATAATAAGACAGCGTTTCATCTGAAAAAATCAATACTTGAGCCGCTGCAAAACCAAGCGCACGCTTTTCTAGTTTATTATGCATGACATTATTCATTGTTGACTACTCCTAATTTAAGTGATTAAAAATAGAGCGACTCAACCCCCAGAGGGGTGAGTCGCCCCATCTGGGTTGATAAAAAGATGCTTATACAAGCATTTTATAATTGATAACCTGAAAACGTGGTTTCATCTGTTAGCTTTCATGCGCTGCATCATAATGATGTCGTATGCTCTAAATTCAGACTTGCCAATAAACAGAGGTTTGCAGTACGATGACGGTAATTCTTTACCATGGATGTCATATGCTGTATTTCCAACTCTAACTGTTTTCAAGCTGTGAAGATGAGGGATTTTGCCGTCCACATGATGTGTATTGCCAACCCAGACTTCGTTATCTAATTGCTCTTGATGACGTTTCATTATTTACTCCTTAACAACGTATTTTGATTAAACGGAATAACAGTAGCAATTGGTTTACTATCATTAATCTCTTTTTTAATAATATTATTGATTACCCTTATTGATGGTAAGCCCATAATACCTTCGTTTCTTAATACGTCATTCCAGTCTACTGACTTGCCCTTAATTGGACGCATCGGTATCATGATATGTGCATCAATATTTTTTTCTTTCATTCTGTCTTTAAGTATTTGTGCAACTTTTTGACCGGTTAAAGAACGATCACGATCAGCCCAAATAATTAAGGTATGTACACCTTCTGGTGGTTCAAAGTTCGCCAGGATTGTTGCAGATACCGCAGACCATGTTGGTATTCCGTAGCATTTTATAGCAGACATGGCTGTTTCCATGCCCTCTGCAACGCCTAAAACACCATTTACTGGTTGCCCTCCTAATTGAATGGCGTTTCCAGTAACAATTTTATCAGCCGGCACCGTCATCATTTTACGTGGGCACTCCACTCTGGCTTTATATCCAGAAGATGTTAAATAAGTGCGATGTAAAGTAATGATGTTTCCTTTAACATCCTTGATAGCTGCAATGACTGCAGGAAACTTACCTACAACAATATTGTTGCCGTTGTCATCTTCCTGGTAGTAAGGTAATGAATAATGAAACCGCAGATTATCTCCATTACTTAAAGCATTCATCCGCAATAAAATAAAGCGATTCTTTAAGTAACGAAGCATTGGTTTAGGTAATCCATTATCAAATGTAACTGATTCGCTCCATATCGAATCAATTCTGCTTTGTGCTGCTGCAGCTTCCTGGGCTGTTTGTTGAACTAAACGTAATTGTATGTCACGTATTTCCTTTAAACGTTCCTCACTAGGTTGGTTTATAGGTGTGACTACATTTTGTTTGGATTCAATTTTATCAGGGTCATCTACCGGTGCTTCAGATGTTGATAAAACTGATTGTTTATTGCTCGAAATGCTTTTAGAGCTCGTTTTTTTAAAGCGATCCGGCTCAGGATCAACGCGCAATATATCAGCTACTTTGTTTAATGTTTCTCTAAAGGTCCATCCTTTAAGCCACATTAATAATGCAAAGCCATCATGATGGTGTCCGCATGAATTACAACCGCCAGCTCCAGTATCAACAACGTCTTTAAGGAGGCTAAACCCATCTCCTTTTCCGTTCTTATTACTGGTTCCATGAATAGGACAGGTAATGTGTTTTTTTGGCCTATGAATTGCCTTGCCAATTTCAGCATCAGCAAGATAAGACAAGACCTCTAGCCAATGGCCTTTGGCAGCTTCTCTGACCTTAGAGGCATCATAATAAGGCGTTTTAATCTGTGCAGTCATGATGACCTCCTTTTAAGTTTAAGTTATTAAGTTCACAATCGAGTGTTGCTACGATATGGTTTTGCTTGTTTTTGATAAAACAAACCAGATCATTAGCAAAGAATGCAGCATCGACACCAACTACTTCATATGTTCCAAAGAACGTAGAATTGAGTGGGTTTAGAAATGCTACCGTGTCACCAGGGTTGATATGATGAGACATTAAATGTCCTCCATAAGAAAGAGGGCATCATCCCGGCAGGGAGTGATACCCTGCGGGTTAATAGAATGCTGGTTATTAAATTGGTCAGCTACCAATATCATCACAATGATGAATTTTTCACACTTACTTTTGTTGTGCCACTAAAGTAATAGAACAACAAAAATAAGCGCCGGGGATTTCTCCCCCCCCCCGCACGCTTATGCTGCTTCTTTTTTTAGTTCTTTATCATGGTCTCGCAAGTAATTTTTAGCTTCAGAAATAGCACAGCGCACCATTTCTCTGCGATATCCGCCATAGCTGCGATCTTTTGGATCACATGCAATAGTATGAGTACTGCTTTCTCCTATAGGCTCATCACAATCAGAATCATCTGTTAAATAAAACACTTCAGCGCTAATGCTTCGGATTACAGTTTTACCAGAGATAATGGACTCACAGGTATCGATAAGACAATCTTCATCCCAGTCACTCATGGCATCATCGTAATAACGAGTGTCATCACTAAGCTCTGTTAACTTAATCAAATAATTTTCAGTCTTAAAGCGCCAGACTTCTTTGTTTTCATAGTTAAATGCTTCTAATAATGAGTACCCGATGTTTTCAAGTTCACCCGCTAATGACTTTGCGTATTTAAAAATATTTTCTGCAAACTCATATCCTTTATTTTCAAATTCCTCTGTAGCCGTGCTGTTACAGTCAACAGCAAGATATCCTTCCCATTCATAAGACATGGTTTCCTTGTGAACGTGCTGATTACTTTCCTGAGTAATTTGAATACCTAAAGAATCATCACTATTTTGAATAAGCTGACTAGCTTCCCTGGATAGTAATAAATTCTTAATTTTTTCTGGTGCTGTTAATGTATTTAAAGTATATATGACAGGCATTAAACGCTTAATATCATCTGAATTTAATGAAGTTGTAAAACTACAGCCATCGCCCTGACAGTAACTTAACGACCAGTAAACCTTATCAACCTCATCAAATCCTTTAGATTTGAGAAAGTATCTAAAATAGATTTCAAACATTATTCCTCCTTTGAGAGTTAAAAGGAGAACGCCCCATCGGGAGCGATACTCCCGTGGGATTGTTTTTCTAATAACGTGGTAATCTGCTTATTTGCTGATATTCATCGTTATAGAAAAGTATTTATATGACTTAACTGATCAGCTCAATTTATCAATCTTTTGAGCTATGTCATTAGCCATCTTGTTGATTTTTTGATAAAAATCGTCGATGGTTCCGTTACGTTTAGCTCTCGATTCCGCTATCAAATAGCCAAGCTCGCCTAACGGAAACGCATCCATTATTGCCATGCCAGCTACAAGATTAACATCAGATTCGTATAATGGTTTAATCACAGATTTACCCGTGTAATAAGACGTTATATCGCTCATGCTGCAACCGCTGAAGATTGATGTTGAGCTAAACGTTTACGCAAACGAATTGCTTTATCCATATAGGATGACATCAAATGATTATTGGCGTTTTTGTAATAATTTCTACAATTTATCCAATTATCTGATTTGATTTCAGGTTTTTTAAAAATACCCCAGACACCCTTTTCAATTCCGTTGTCGAGAATATTGCACACTTCTTTTTCCAGATCTTCCATTGAAAGAAAAGAAGATAACTCTGTGGGATTTTTAAAGATAAGCTTTTCAGTTAACTCAAACGATATAAGTTCAATAACATTTTTGTCGGGATCAACTAAAAATGCTGTTTTCCTTTCATCGTTATTATTGTCTAGCCAGTGAGTAATATGGATGGGATCAGCTCCTATTTCCAAAGGAAAAAGAACCGTACCTGATGTTCGAAGTAACCAGATGAATCGACAGCCTTTGTAGTTATTTAGGATGCACAAATCATATTCAAGATCGTCTTTGAAATATTCTGGTAATTTATGTGAATTAGCAACGCTAATCATTTTTTCGTGAAATGTTTTATACATGATGTTCTCCTTGGGATAATACGGGAACGTCATGCCTCCAACGGGCATAATGTACCCGTGGGTTAAGTTGTGCTATTTATGGTTAGCTACCATTAAAACCGAAAAGCAAAAAAAGCCTAGGGTTTAATTCCTATGGTTAAGATTCAACCAATCTAAAAGTTATTAATATAACGTGATTATTACTGAGATAATCACGGTTTTCGACAGTTTATCCACAAAATCTGTGGATAAGTAAATTATTCGTTAAACGTATTTTGTACTGAAACGATATTATCATACTGCAGCAATATACTCCAAAGTGTTTCCGTTAAAACTTCATTTGCTTCTTTATACATCATTTCTTGTGGGACTTCCCAATAAAGTGAAATTTTATCAATATCCTCATCAACCGTTATATAAACCGGTCCAGTACCTGTGGCTGGTGACAGCCATTTCTGGTCATTATCAGAAGTGATTTTTACCGGCACATCAACTGAAGGATATGCGTTTTTCTTTCCAAAACGAATAGACCTAATATTCCTGCCTCTGAAATACGGCAAAAAAGTAATAGCCACCTGTTTTTCAAGTTTTTCAGGTACTGCATGTCGATAAATAAATGGTCCTGAATCTGTTTCCCATGCCCACCAACCAGCAAAGGTTAAACAGAAAATAATAAGAAACTTAACCGCTTTATTTGGTTTTTTAATATTTGTAATTGATTTAGTCATATGTTGTATTTAACATTTAATGCCTGCATAGAAAAATAAATTTAAAGTAACCGATGCGGTTATCAGCCGCACCAGCTAGTTTATTAAGCGTAATTTATGCTGACCATATAGCCAATACAGCACATACAGCAGCCGTTAAATACGCATAGCCTATACCAAATGTCAAAAATGTCATCGTCTTTATCCTCATAATAAATGAACAGTAGAAAGCTGGAGGCCTTCTTCAACAACCCTGGTAGCAAGGCATTTGAAGAAGGCCTCCAGCAGAGGCCGTTCGTATGAAAGTTCGTTATGAACGTACCACCATGGCAGCAATAGCGGCAACAATGGTGTATGCGTAAACAAGAGCGAATAATGACATTGGTATTTCTCCGGAAAGTTAATGAAAACCCTACGGATAACAAACCCTATGGGATGTCCCATAGGGTTTGTTGAGATCTGATCTCCAAAAGAGATTGCAGATATTGAACAGCTTATAATCTGTTATGCTTCAGGTAAATGTTTTAATAACAAAATCACCAGCGTGTTTTTTTAGTCAATTACTATTAAGAATGTTGTTACATAATGAGTTAAGCATTTTATCTGCCACATCTTTATATGGGCCATAAAATGACACATTTGATTCCACTATTCTTATTTTTGCCGCAACATATATTTGTTGATAACCGGCACGAGTATGGTTTCTGTTTCTCATTAGTTCAATATAATCATCATTGTCACCTGACCAACTATGTGGCGGCGAAAAAGGGTTATTATTGCCTGGGCTAGTATTCATCTCAGCGAGATTAATAATTCCCATGACAGGTTCTATATTTTTCATGCTTCCTTCTCTTTATATAAAAAGGAAGCCCCATTAGGGCTTCCCTAATGGGTTAATAATTAACAAAACAGTTTTTTTAAACTTAGTCAGTGTTGATCATTTTTATTAACCGTACTCAGCATATGTCACGGTTTCATTTACAGGTTCTTTACACGCTCGACAACGAAAAGCACCCCATAAAGAATCGGGTGCATCATCAGAATAGAAAACACGTTTTTTGTCACTTCTGCATGACGATTGTGCATTGTACTCAATTAGCATAAGTTCACCGCATGAGCATTGAGTTTTTCTTACTCGTCGCTTATCACCAGAATTACAGTCTGTTTCAACATATAAATTATCAGCTAATAATGCTGTTATTTGCCAATCTCGACCGCTGTGATTTGGTGTTTTTGATATTGCATTTAACATAATATTCTCCTTTGTCTTTACCTTCTTCAGATAAATACAAAAAACAAATAAACATCACTGATATAAATCAGTGATGTTTATTTAATTGGATTACAAAATGGTGAGAAATCACCTTTTTGGATTACAGAAACATTGCGTACGAATTTATTCGCCCTGCTTCTGTTTAATGGCTTACTATGAGAAGAACCGCCTAGATATTAATAAGGTAAAAATCTTTCTCCTTCATTGGGTCGTCATATCCACATAAGAGCGCATCGATGCCAGCCATTACGGTTGCATAAACTTGATCTGTATAATGGCGTAGACACTCACCTTCTACCTGGCAATTGCCAATATGGTTCTCCGTAAAACGAATAAGACCACCTTTGATAGCAGGATTAAGTGCGATTACCTTTAAAACAAGTGTTTTCATGATATGTCTCCTAAAGTTGGACGATCATTCCGTGGAATGAGTTCGACCATAAAAGAAATGCAGGAAACATCCCAAACAGGGAGTATTCCCTGCAAGGGTTATTAGCTGATGAATCAGCTAGAAAGTCAGAATTATAGTTGATGTCTTGTTACCGTAAGGATAATAAGACCATTGAATTAAGATTTGCTTTGATTATTTTTTTGATTTGTCGTCGTCATCAATCCCGCCTATGGCAAACAAACCCACTGCGGTTAGAAATATGATGAGAAAAACACCTGCTATTATTAGCGCAGGATTTAAGTCTCCCCAGTTCATGATTGAATCCTCCTGATCAATAGACCAATAATCCAAATTATACAGCCTAGAATAATCATTGTAAATCCGTCTAAAACGGACACTGTATCACCAGAAATAATAGTACCAATAAGCCCGGCTATCATTGAAGTGATACCTATTTTACGCATGTCTTCACAAACATCGTTACGCGAAATGCGTTTACGCATGGCTACAATAGCCTTTAAGTACTTCATTGCTTCATACCTGCATTGTAAGTTGCAAAATACAGGAACACCCCAACAGGGATGTCCCTGCAAGGGTTAATGGCGTACAAAATTTTACAATCGCGTTAAGACCATAGTGGTACTAACGCCGTTCTCATAAAGGCTTTTGTACGTTATTTTTGACTCAGTAAAAACACCTACAGTTATGACGCTTTTAATGACTTCAGTTTTATTTAATTCAAGAACTATTTCATAGCTGCTTGAAGTTTGGTTACTAGATAATCCTATCCAGCTACTGTTTTGTTTGTCGATTGAAGTCAAAACACAATTACCGGACTTATCTACATCAAGCCCCTCTCCTTGTGTTATTTCTCCTCCGACAACATCCAGATTACCGTTGTGGGAAATATAGTTTCTATAGCCAACAGCTATAAATCCATCGCATATTGATTTTTTTGTTGAAAACTCATAGCTCCATTCCCCAATAAGGTCTACCTGTTGAACGGCGAGAATATCTAATGCAGCAACAGTTGGTGTTGCATTTTTTGTCTCATCACTCGCGCATCCGTAGATACACAAAGTGGTTATTAACATTAATATTTTTATCATATTGTTTCTCCTAAACCTGACATACAGGTAAGTATTATTAACCTCATGTAGATTTCGAAGACAACATCCCTTTAGAGGACATAGCCTCAATGAGGGATTGAATGCAACAATGTTGCGGTTGATGCTGTTTTGTTTGTGTACTCAGCTGGCACATTTATGATCGCAAGCGATCAATATTTTTAATTTAAATGTCAAAAGAACTTTGTTTTACTACATCAAACCTCTTTCTGCCGTCGAGACAACTTCTTCGCCAACAATAAAATGATCAAGAACACGAACATCAATCAGCGCAAGAGCCTCTTTTAAACGATTGGTTATTTCTCTATCAGCACCGCTTGGCTCTGCTTTACCAGAAGGATGATTATGAGCAAATATTACGGACGCTGCATTGTGTTTGATAGCTGAACGAACAATTTCTCTCGGATACACAGAAGCGCCATCAATCGTGCCATTGAACATGCGGTCAAAGCTGATTACGCGGTGATAATAGTCCATAAATAACACGCAAAAAACTTCCGCAGGCTCATTGCGTAACTGCAAATGAAGAAAGTTCCGTGTTTGTAATGGTGAATCAAGTACATCTCTTTCACGTATTTGATTATCAAGCAAAGAAATAGCGCAACTAATTATTTCTTCTTTAGTGGCGTATTGTATTAGATTGGCTTTCATAAGTATTTCCTCGTAAAAATTTGGAAATACTTCACTCTGGGAAGTGTTCCCAAAGGGTGTGATGCAAACAGGTTGCGGTTGATGCTGGTTTATTTGTGTACTCAGCTAGCACATTTATGATCGCAAACGATCAAAAACATTAAATTCTCATTTTTTGATATTATCCAGCGAAAAATCCTTTACGTTCTATTCTTAATTTCCGCCATATAGGTGTTAGCTTATTTTTCAATTCTTCTCTGTCTTTAATTGCTCTAATCATTATAACAGGTTGGTCCATATCTTTCGTAATTAAAACAAGCGTAGCAAGCCCAACAAGTGCCAGGATGCCCGCTGGTGGAGCTTTTATATCTTCTATATCTGAGATCTCACAGTTTTCTTCGTTACTAAATATTTGTGTGATGCCTTTTCTTTCGATAATTTTGTTTCGTGTAACGATTGTTTTTTGATAAAAAACGTTCAGCCAAGCCCACAATATCATTAATGGTGGCAAAATACTTAATACTAAAATAATACTAGTATAAACCGCTTCATATTCATAATACTTGTTATTAACTCCTCCGTAATTCCAGTAATAATAAAGAACTATCGGCAGCGTCCAGATGAAAGACCAAAATAAAAAAGTACTAAAATTTATCCATTGTGATGGTCTTCCTTGCCAAACAATGCTCTCATCATCATAATTAACAGTTCCGTCAATACCCATGGAATCCGCCTCATAGCAATCTTCAGTGTCTGACATTATTTAGTTTATTCCATGTTACCTTCCCTTCTGGAAGTCTAGTTGGGTTACCTGCTTCTATCAGACCAACGCGTGGATTTGTCACATCTAAACCGATCAGCGAAATCCACTCAAGAAAAGCATTGCCATCTATGACATCAGATGTCTGAATTTCACCATTAGGTGTCTCTATAGTAATCGTGAATCGCATGCAAGACATCTGCTCTTCTGATAGGTCTCCTTCATAAATATGTTGTTTTTTTAAATCTTGTAATAGTGTCATTTCATTTCCTGTGGTTGTGAGTTTAGGTTGATCATCTACTATGCCAAAAATGCTATCGTGAACCACTCCCTCCTAAACCGCAACAGCAGCGGCTATAGACGGAGCTTCTAACGACCCATGCAGGCACGCACCTACACCTTTCGCATCACCACTGACGCTGACCGGTTTAGGTGATGGGGAACACTTTATATTATCGCTCGCACCGAGCGATTCAGCTATCTATCACCACCCAAGCTAATGCTCTGGATGGAGAATTTCGCAGGATTTGTTAAATCCCCCGACCTAAAAGGAGTTTTACGCTATTTGCTGGTAATTGGCTTCGCTTTAAGTTGCAGTAATGTAAGTGTTTCAACGGCCCCAGAGGCGGATGTTTTACAACTATCATCCCCCTGTAAAAAGACTACTGAGCCAGTTGTAAGTGCCGAAGTAATCAGTGTTAACATGTTTTTCCCAAGAGGTGTATTTCCGTCGAAGGAAAAAGCATACTTCTTATCTGTTGAACAGCTTCCAGGTTCTTTATAAAAAAAATCTTTCGTTTGAATATACACTTTGTTGTCAAATTTAGTTGCCGTGATTATAGAATCAAGCTGTCCAATATATTTGCCCGCATGGGCGAAATCTGAAACAAAAATCATTAAGAAACTTAATATCATTATGCAATTTGTGGCATTAACCTGACGGTTGCTACTCAGTAGCGTTTTATTCACGTCCCTTACCCTCCACTATAAAAAATAGTTTGTGTGTTTAATGACATGATAACGTAGCTAGTCGCAATATTTATTTCCTGCACTGTCCCTTTTCGGTAAATTGTGAGCAAAAAAAAGCACTGACTTACGTCAGTGCTTTTTGGAAGCCTGCCAAAGCAGGTTTAATTATTGATGATGTTTATTCTGGTCGTCATCTTTAGAATTCTGACCTAGAACAACAAAATATGTAAAAGCAATAGCCATGATAAGCAAAACTGCCGCGCTTGCTACTACATATATATCACTAGAAGACATGGTATTACTCCTCTGTTTTAGGTTGACGTACTGCACCAACCAAAATAAAAGCTATGCCAATAATCATAACACTTAATGCAGCTATCGCACTAATTTTATTATCAAAGACATAGCCAACAATACCGCCTGTAATAAAGAAAAGTCCTAATTTAACAAAGACATCCTGTATTACAGCACGATTAATTTTTCCTTTCATGAACAACTTCTTAATTTTTGTAAACATATTTCACCTCGCTTGTGAGATTAAAAAAGCCTACAAAAATGATTACTCTCCTACGGGAAAATAATCATCCCGTAGGCGTTGGTTTTGGTCAAAATGACCGCTAATGAACTCAAGCCAGAGTCTAGTGCCCTCTAGTTTGATGTTTATTTATAAGCTCCATAAGTTTTTTTCTTACTCGGTCTGGATTTACATTTTCATTTTTACAGCAAACCCGGAAGCTGAAAGGATGAATATCATCCTCCATTAGCCAATCCAGTGATTCTTCTTTAACTGAAATAGAAACCCTGCCATCTCCGAAAGCAGAAAGTGTTTTATGAAGCAAATAACTTCTAAGTGCTTTTATTTTATCGTCGGACCATTCTTCAATTTCTGCATGGTCTTTTTGAAAAAACAATAAGCGCTCATGTTGATTTAACATAAATGCCTCCAATAAATGAAGGCTAATTCCCCGTAGGGAATAACCCCCACGGTTAGTGTGTTACTGCTATCGCTTCTCCCTTGATATAACTATCCAGAAAATGGAAGTGACCACATTGCCTTGTATATGACATCGGCGCTTTTTGACTCCCAATACCAATGGTATTTTTGCCGCAAGCTCGTGCGTGTTGTATCAAAGGGATAAAATCACTATCCGACGATACTACAGCCAATGTATTAAAATCCAGTGGCCCATAAAGACATGCGGTTGCTTCCACCGCAAGTGAAATATCAGCAGCATTTTTTGTTCGTGTAATGTTGTAACGATGTGTTGTTTCAACGCCGTATTTATTCGCTAGATGTTTCCATCCTGGCGGCTTATGCGACCAGTTCCCGAACGCTCGTAAAAATCGGATATTTCCAACTTTTACCAGGTAATTAATGGCTTCTTCAGCCATTTCAGCAGAAATATTATCCGCGTCTATAAAAACGCCAATTTTTTCCACATTGTTTACTCCTATAAAAGGCGCACCTTCCCCCCAATCGGGAAAATGCTTTACATTCCCGGATTGGGCAGAATAGATTTAAGCGGCTTCAATCGTTAGCTTGTCACGCATTAGCTGAAACAGTGTTGAACGCAGTTCATCAACTGAATCAATTTGAATGCTACGATTAAAGAATGTATCAACTTTTGGACTGTTGATGCCAATACCAATCATTTCTATATCAGAGCTTTCGCATAACTCAATAACCTTATGGCACGCCCTTTTATTGCTGGGCAAACCGTCGGTCACAACAATGATCATTTTTCTGGGTTCCTGCAGTTTTGATAATTCAAATGCAGCAAACCAGATACCTTCTGCCATTGGAGTTACTCCACGAGTAGGCTCAATGAAATGAGCGATATTATTTCGTACTAATTGGCCATGTCGCAATGCTGACCTTACTGGGTCATCACTATCACCACTAAAGTACGTTACAGCAGGCGATACACCCGGTATAGCCTCAAGCGCCAAAGCAATGGACAAAGAGGCTTCTCTTGCAATTCGCTCTTTATGACCATTCATTGATCCGGATAAATCCGTCAAAACATGAACAGCAGTATTTGCCTGTATCCTGTCTTCACGTTTGTTAAAAATCCGCAAATCACCAGAAAGAACCCGGTGTATTCGATTTCCAACCAGGCGACGGCCTTTTTTTCGTGCCTGATTTCGATTACGACGAGTGGCTTGTACAAGACCCATTAACTGTGCTCTGAGCTTTGATGTTGTGCCCTGAACATCAGACAATAGCTTTTGTCCTCTTACGGGATTTCCATCAGTTTCAGGTGCAATAGGCACTGTGCAGTAGCTGTCATCTCCGTTTTGAGACGCTTCCTGGCTGAGGTTTGCTTTTAATTGCTCAAAAGCATCTTCATTCAGGTCATCATTTGATGAATTAAGCGCATCTCGGATTTGTTGAGCTGACTGTTTTGCGTTGTCTTTTCTATCAGGCGATAAAGCGTCTTTCTTCTGATTATCCGTTCCGCTACTTGCGTTTGTTTGACCAGATTTTTGATTATTGTCGCTTGATTTTGGCTCAGACTGACTATTGTCATCATCATCTTGATTAACTGAATCAGATGATTGCTGACTATCGTTTTTATCTTGATCGTTACCAGTACCGGCCTGGTTGTCATCTTTAGAGTCATCAGTGTTATTTGCTTTCTCTTCTTCTTTTTTTGCCTCTTCTTCTAGCATTACAAGAATACTATCTGTTAGATCAAGACAATCTGAGGTTGAGCTGCATTTATTGATTTTTCTTAATAAGACTTCTAAACGGGTACACACGCCCTGGGTGAATATTGCCTGCATCGCATTATCTGCAGTTTTCAGCAATTCATCCATCGACTCTTGTTGCAACAGCTTTGAGGCTCCCCAGTAATGCACTTTTGCCGCTATAACCTGGCCTGGTGCATCAGTTTGCGAAACCGAACTAAGCATGTCCGTCATCTTCATGTAATCCATGACAACATTCAGATCATGACGCACACCAGGAAAACAATTCATCATTTCTGATTCAATGCGCGTATCCTCAATAGCATTCAAAAGACTGAAACGTAAGCTTTCATTCGCTTTTATTCTTTTAAGTACAGTGAAATCCGTATGTTTCACATGCGCGCTTTCATGTACCAAAAGACCCCAAATTACATCTTTATGAGCAAACTCTTCAGATATATTCGGCAGTGTTATTGTTTCACCGTTTGTCGATGCCCAATCACCAATTGCGACTTTAACACCAAACATTTCGCCGTAGTGTGATGCCACGATTGGTAAAGCTTGAAAAATACTTGATTTTCTCATGTGGTTAACTCCAATAAATGGGATACCACCACCTTACGGTGATGATACCCCGTAAGGTTTAAAAGAAGACAGATGTACTAGCACTGTCTTTGTTACTACCGCAATCATTAAAATAACTATCAAGATCGTCATCATCGGGCAATTGTGCGTCAGATGATTCAGCGTTGACTGTTATTGTATTTTCCTGCTTTTCAGTAGTTTCTGTTTCGAGCTCAAATTCTGGCTCAACCACCGTTTGTATGGTGTTTGATTCAAGAATTTCAGTATCGTCGCTTTTTGCACTTAGCATAAAGCCGCTTGCCATTGAATCTATATTAATACTGCCTTTAGCGTATGATTGCAGTTTGTCTTTTGAAGACAAAATTAATACACATGCCATGAGCTGATAAAACAAGCTTCCTTCAACTTTGCTTGCTACTGTACCGTAAGCTTTAAGCGTTTCATCAAGTAGTAATACCACTGACAGAAACTTGCTATCTAAAAAACTCAAGCCATCAACTTTATTGCGTAAACGTAACAATGTTTTTCTGGTTGAAGCTTGACAGCTGGTTCTTGCATTGATATTTCTGTGAAAAAAATCATTTGCTTCACTTGTGATTTCTTCAAGTAATTCATCACCAAGACCAGCGGTCATTGTGCTGAATTTTTTTGTCTGCTCATCATTGGCTGGATTAATATTAAAAATCTGATAATCAAAATTAATACGTTGCTCAACGACTACCTTTGGTAGCACGCTGGCACGGATTATTTGAGCATACTCAGGGTTTTCATTAATCCATGTGTTTACAGACGCATCATACTCATTAATAAATTGGCGTTTTTCTTTAATCATTTGAACGCTAATTTCATCAAGTTGTTTGATGAGGTCATCGATTTTGTTTGTCGGTATGGCAAAGCCGTTAATAAAAGACATGCCGTACTCTAAACATAATCGTCTGGCGCTAGTTTTAAGCCTAAGAAAAGGTCTTAATTTGTCAGAATTAATTACTTTTTTCTGTCCAAGCTGTGCCAGCTTTTCGGGTGGTATTTCACCGCCCGCACCTAATCTAATATCAGATGCTTTTAGTTTCACTTTTCCGCTCCAAATATCGAAATCGAGATTTAAAATGGATATATTGCTTAAGTGATCGACTGGTGTGGTCATGATATCTTCCTCCGAAGATGTAAGGGGCACACCAGTCCCTATAGGGCGTGATGCGCCCATGGGCTTTGTTTGCTGTTTATTTGATAAGGTCAGCTACCTTATTTGATGTCTCAAAAAGACATACTTGATTGACCGCTAATGCAATAACAGTCAATCAACTATATCTTTTATGATAACCACCCACAGCTTATGCTCTGGGTGGTTATTGTTATGATGTTAAAGTTTATTTAGCTTAATTGAATCTTTATTGTTTCAAAGGTTTCAGGATCTCTTTCTTCTAATACGTCGATTAGAAAACTTTTCCCCTGTAGGCTTTGATAACTATTTAGACGCAATTTTGACACAAGACGTTTTAACAAAATCAACTCACCGCCAAGGCGATTATTTATTAAAAACTCTTCAAACGAAATAACTTCCTGTTCTGCTTCGTTTTCCATTATTTCATCGTACTCACCTGTAAAGCTATCAAGTTGCCTCACTACCTCACCTTCTTTGGTTTTTAACGGCACGATAACAACCCCTGAAAGAGTGCGATCCCTGTAATCCTCTTGTTCAAATACACTAACTGGATAGTCCGGTCTGGTTAAAAATCCGCCGGTAAAATAAAGCGCTTCATCATCGCAGCGCACATCACCTAGAGGTCCTTTTAATGTATACGCGGTACAGAAATACACATCTTTATCTTCATTGTATCCAATATATCTGGATGAAGATGTTATCCCTTCTAGTACAATATCCACGTCATCACTGTTTAGACTAACAATGTAGTCATGTAACCAATGATCTTTATGAAGTGTGCCTGATTCATACACCAATGCACGTTGTAAGTAAGCGTACATAAAATGATGGAAAGGCTCATCTGCAAACATTGCATCATCAAAAGAGGTTATCTTTAATTGTTGATCCTCGATATCCTGCTTTGATAAAATATGCCTGTTAGGTAACCACCCATCTTCATATTCCCAAAATGCTATTGGGTAACAATCTGTTTTCAGGAGAATACCTTTTGGCAGCACGGACAAATGGTTTAGTAAATCAAGTGACTTCCACTTTTTTAACGTTGGATAATACGATTCAGCAATAGCTTTTTCATCCAGGTGATTAACGTCATTTTCAAGTCGTTGTCGCCATAATTGCTGGATCATGCATTGAATTTTCTCTAAAGCATCAGATTCATCAATCAGTGTGTCACGGTCAGGCGCTCGACCATAAAACTGTTTTGAATCCAAATGTATTATATTTGTTGTTCGAGAAAAAACGCCATGCGATTCTACAACGCAAACGCCTTGTAAATACACACGAAAATTACCTGTACCGTATGCAAACATATTGCTGATGTCCTTTGTCCACTGCGCCACATGAATCTGACCTATAGCTGTATCGGTAAATTTAAGCTTTGACCTCAAAGCATAAGGTTGCTCTAAAGCTGCACCCTGGTAGAACACATCAATAGGATAGCCTTTTGCTAATTCAGTTAATTTGTTTTTAATACAAGCGTCTTTTAATTTTATGTCACGCATTGCAATACGTGTGCCTTGATTAAATGATGTTGTCTCAATAGTGAACAAATGTCGTGATAGCGCATCGCGTGTATTAAATTCCACCCGATTTTCTAAAGACTCAATTACAATGTCATCGGCGGCATATAAGGCACTCATAAAACCCATGCCGTAAGGATGATCGTTTTCAATGATGTCTTTATTCCAACCGCTATCAGCGATAGTCAGTATCTTTTGCAGATCGTCAATACCACAACCATCATCTTCAATGGTTAGCGTGGATTCCGCCTCATAAAATTGAAACTTGATGTAACTGGCACCAGCTCTTCTTGCGTTCTGCATCATTTCAGATAAAACTGTGGTCTTATCTGTAAAAGCATAACGCATATAATCTAAAATACCTTGTTCGTTTGTTTGTAGTTGAATAGAGTTATTCATACTTGTCTCCTAAAAAGTAGGAGCACTACGCCCAGCGGGCGTAGTACCCGTGGGTTATAAAAAAATTATTGCTATTTATTTGGGAAGGTTAGCTGCCTTACATAATGTCGTTAGACGACAAATACTTTTTTATTTGAAATTGTTAATTATTCCAAATAAAAGAATACTTTGGTTAAGTGCTTATTGGTGGAGCTAATGCGTGGTATCAATCAATGTGATGTAGCATTAGCGCAGCATGAAATAGATGGTGATGACTGTCGTGTAATTTGCAGAACACAGGCATTTGTATGATGCTGATTTTATAGAAGGCCAGCTACCGTTATTAATCCTAGCTTAGCACATTCTTTTAGTCAAAAACACTTGCCACAGACTATTCTGTGGCAAGTATGATTTAGAAAAAAGCGGAATGATTATCAGTATTTATTCTGGATAAATTAACAATCTTTCTAGGTCGCTTTTTAGGTTTTGGTTTAGTGTGTTTTTGATGCAATTCAACCTGATTGTGATTTTTTTCTTTGCTATAGCAAAGACCACGAATTGGGTCAATATGAATTGCTCCTTCAACAGAGTGATAACCTTTGCGTGTTTTTTCAGTTATTTTTCCATAAGGATCGTTAGCATAAATAACACGTTTGGTTAATCTGCTTCCGCGTCGACCATAAAACACTTCATATTGACCATCTGCAATTTGATTCATATTGATGGCCCATATTTTGTCAGATGTATCATAGTCGTAATGATATATTTTGATCATTTGTTACCTCGTTATTTATAATTAAAGCCACTCCACTGGAGTGACCTCAGATAGAGTTAAAAATTTACTTTTACCACTGGGTAGTAAAAGCTGCCTTCATAAATGTAACGAGTGGTTTCCTTAATCAGTCCAGCTATTATTAATGCATCAAAAACGCCTCTGTTTTTAGAGTAGTCACTGATTGCGGTAACTGACTTTGGAAATCTTTTTGTAATGAAAAACTGCGTTGCCGTGCAAACAGGTTTTCCTGCGGAGACACCTTTTTCGTTATTTCTTTGGGTGTCACTAGCAACCAATTGAATGGCTATCTGGTTATTAATAGCGTAGTGTTTTTTAAGCACCTCACAATCAATACCAGAGAAACAAACGGTTGGGTTTGTCATAACATCTCTCCAATAGTTATTGGAAACATGCTCCCCATCTGGGGGCATGCCCCCAGTTAGGGTTTAAGTTAGAAGAACATAGCTTTAATTTTGCCTTCTTCAACATTTGCGACACGATTTTTAACACTAATGTCGGTAATGTTTTTTGGCATCGCTACATTAGTCACCGTAACACGCGTTTGCGCACTGCCGGATCGACGATACAATTCCAGCTTATCCGCATCAAAATCAGGATAGTTCTCAGCAAGATATTTTTTGTAATCAATAGTACCTGTTCTTTTAAACCGGGTAATATTAACGCCTGCAAAATCTGCTTTAAGAAAATCCCCCATGCAAGTTTTCATGGATTCTAAATTGATGCTTTTTCGTTGTTCCAGAGTACTAAGCTTTTCCTTTAATTCTTTAATCTGTTGATCCATTAAACGATAATTCCTGGCGTTTTCTATCCATTCATTTACGTCATTTTCATCATCAGGAATAAAGAGGTCACGTTTAGTATCCAGGTCTGGTGGTGCATCTTTTTCCACATGCGTCCAGAATTCTATCGCTTTGTCTATGATCTGTTTTATCAGATCGTCATCACGAAGAACCTTGAAAATACGGTAATCACCATTATTTTCAGGACTATAAAACAACATCCAGGCATACGGTGCTTCCGTTACCAGTATTTGTTGTTGTACTTGTGGATAATACGTTTTATAACCTTCAGAATTTTCTTCATTAGCTATAATATCCGCCCATTGAGATTCGCACGGACATTTAAGCTCAGTAGGAATTCCAGAGCTATCAATACCATCTAAACTTGCATGAATAAATGGATACTTATCACTTTCCGCACAAACTGGAAGTAATAGCTCACCATTAAACTCATGCTCCGCACATTGGCGCGCACGATCTTTATTCACTAAGTCATATTCATGTTCCGCACATTGACGTGCGATGTCTTCATTTTTAATGCCTCTGATAACGTGCGGATTTCTGGAAATATCCTCTTCCTTTGCCCTGCCCGTTTTTTCAGCCCATAAACGCCAAACTGTTTTATAAGCACTAAGACACAGAATGACTGATGCTTCAGAGGCTCCTATGCCTTCTGCACGCCAACGATGCCATTGCGGGCTTCGTTGAGGAAAATTAATTACCTTCATTGTTTCATCTCCAGTAATTGAAGACGAGAAACCCCATGCGGGGTTTCCCGCCTGGGATTAATGAATGTTACTTATGATGAAGTTTCGTTTTCAGATTTATCGGTTGAATCGGCAGGCTGTTCTTTTTCAGTAGAACTGCTTATATTGCTTTCATCTTCGGTTTGTCCTGCTACTACTTCTTCGCGTTTTTTTGTTAACACGGTACGTGCGTATTCAGCTGCAGCACCGGATAAACGGTCGTTAATCAACTCCAATGCCGCTAACCATTGATTATTTTTAACGGCTCGTGGTATTAATTTTTCAAGAAATATATCAACTTGTTCTTTGTTGAATGTTTCCTGATGGCTTTGTTGATTTACAGTATGTTGAGTTTGTACTGTTGATTCATTTGCAGGTACAGGCTCAGGCTGAGCTTGTACTGCTTCTGATTCACCAATAACGGTTTCAACGGTTGTTGCCGGTTGTTGCTCCAGTGCTTTGTTAACGTTCGTGGGTTTTAATTCGACCACTTTTGCTCTTTGTGGTCTTGAATTAGAATCCATGTCGGCATTAATGATTCGATAAGCTTCGTCTTCATCGTAAATACCGACGAAACCAAAGCCAACTCGATAACACTGAATTAGAGTCTTATGACGCAACATACGTTTTGGATGTGTCTGCCAGGGGCCAGGCTTTGCGTTTCCCCATTGGTCAACATAAACTGGCTTATAACACTCATCAACATATTCACGTATATGAATGGGACGCTTTCTGTCCTTACGGTACAAAATAGCTTCGATCCATGTATGAACCGGAGAGTTTGCATCTTCGTATTTCACTGCTTCCTTTGAGTATTTAAAATCCACCCCATTAAACATTGGGTTTTCATTTGCAATACGATTCCATCCGTCAACGCTGACAACAGGTACGATTCCGCCCGATTTATAATCAGGAAATGCATATATTTCCTTTGTAAACGGGTTTAGATTGTACTGATTAGCTACAATTAAAAGAGCGTGCATCTGCTCATTTGTAATAACGTTATCACCTGATTGACGAAAAGCGGTTGCTTTCAACGTGGCAAGTAATTGCGCTTCATCAACGCCAAATTTTTCAGCCATTGAAACAACAATTTCCTGAGTGTTCTGATTATTTGCTTCAGAACGACTAGCTGCTTGAGTAGTCATATATTTACCTCTGTAAAAAAAGAGGTGCACTTCCCCGAAGGGAAATAACACCCTTTGGGTTAGTGGTTATCTTCATAATGCAGCTATAATATGCTGTATATACGAGGACAGGATAATGGATAAACATTACTATTTAGTTGATGATTCTGGCAAGCTTCGGTTTACCCGTGTGGGCTTACAGGAGCTTGGTTCTTATTTTGCGTTAGCTGGTATTGATATTAAAAACATCAAAACACTAAAAGCGTATAAACAAGCCAGAGAACAATCATCACCCTTTTTTATGCAACGTTTATCCAATAGATCTTCACGCTGGTCAAAGACAGATCAGTTTGAATTGCTTCGAGTTGCTGTTTTTGGTAGTGAGGAAGATCTTGATGATAAAATCAAACGTTTTGATTTAAAGCAATCATTTAATTTAATAAAATAATTACTTTATTTCTTCACGAATTTTTAACTCTAATAAAATTTCTTTTTTCATCCAGTTGTATTCAGCAAGTACTGCTGCCTCAGTTAACCGAAATGCAATTAATTCCATTGCGAGTATTTTCTTTTGTAGTTCTTTCTCATTAGCTGAATCCAGCCAACGGTAAAAAACTTTACGTTCTGATTTATCCATAAACACCTCCGTTAAGAAGAGATGCTTACCCCATAGGGAAAGCATCCCTATGGGTTGATAATGTATCTCAAGCCTAATAGTTGCCAGGAACAGCCACTGAAGCAGGTTGAGATTGTTGGTTTTGCTGTTTAGCGGGTACTGCTTGAGCGGTAACTCCCTTCTGCTGGGAGGTTATGCTTGCTGTATTGTTACCGCCTGCCATTTTTTCAACTGAATGTGCAATCACAACCAGTTTACTGCGAGTCTGATGGGTTGTTTTATCTTTCCATGTTTCCTCTGACAGCTCGCCAACCACGGTGATTAGCGTACCTTTGGATAATTTATCCCGCGCACGATCAGCTAAATCGCCAAAAAATTTCACAGGTATCCAGGATGTTGTTTCGTTAAACTCGCCAGACGATGAGTTATAGCGATGTTTTTTTACTGCAATGCTCACTTCAGCAACCGAAGTTTTTGATGTTGGCATTACCGCATATTTAACATCACCGCCCATGCGACCAGTTTGTATAACTACATTTGTATTAGACATAATATATCTCCTTTATTAAATAAAAGAGACAATCACCCATTGGGGTGATTGTCCCGTTGGGTTAAAAAAACATTTTTGGTTCATTTGTTACAAGTTGATCCAGACGGATAATTGCATCAACAAAACCAATGGCCTCGGCATCTATTCGAGTTGTATTGGGATTAAACCCCATACGTTTTATCTCGATCTTCAGATCTGACCAGTCATTTAGCGATATTTGCTCACCCTGCTCATCACAAAGTGTTAATTTTTCCGCTAAATCAGGAACCTCATTTATTCGTTGCGCCAAAGATGCAAAGAATAGAATCGCCAGGTGTCCATCTTTATGGAAAATCTCTCCCGCCCCGCCAAAATTATCAGGATGAAATTGATTATCTTGTATTGAGGTATCTATCTCCAGCTTATAGCCGGTATCCAGATTCTCAAAAAGCACCCGAGAATCGGGCGCAGTACTTTTGTTAAGTGCTTTAAACTCTGTTTTAAATTCAGCAACAAGCGCCAATAAAACGGGTTTAAATGATGCTGTATTACACTCCTTCATCCACCAGTTAAAAGTCGGATTATCTATCACAACAACCTCCTTGTTTTAGGTGTTTGTTGGATTCCACTGCTCGCCTAAGATGCCACTAGCAATTTTTTCAATCGCAAGCGCATCTGACACATCTGCTCTTAATGTCAGTGACATCTCCATTGAGTATTTCAACGGTGTTGGATGTTGCCTGAAATCCATAGCGAGTTTTGCCCAGCGAAACAATGTCCTGGTGGACATAGTTACCGCTAGCTTGCCATCTTCGCCAGTGCCGGATTCACCCAAAAACTGTTTGCGTATAGCGTTAGCTACTTCAATCAATTTCACGCGTAGTTTTTGTGGCATATTCGGCACTTTAGATGCAAGGAGTTTATCTTCTTCCTGTGCATCCATATAAGCCACATGTGTCATACGGCACCGATCCAAAAAGGCAATGTTCTGCGCCAGAACTCCACGATGGAGCCCTGTTGTATCACCACAACCATTACTGTTGGCTGTAAAGATAATCCGGAACATAGGATGAGGACGAATAATCTCACCACCGTTAGCTGTTATGGTTAATGATTTGCCTTCAATGATATCGTTGAATCCGCCATTTTCAGCCGGGTCAACATAGTCAACTTCGTTTATCAGTAATACATGGCCATGTTTCATTGCGTTAGCCAATACACCATAAACAAATTGCATTACCGGTGGTTCACCAGGTGCTACACTAACGAGCTTGAATTGTCCGACTAAATCATCAAATTCTAATCGCCCATGTGCAGTGACCTCCTGACACGGCCAGTTTAGCCTTGCCAGTGTTTCTGTTACACCAGAGCTTTTTCCAGAACCTGTAGGACCGACGACATAAAATCCATCGCCAGATGGTTCTCTTAAAAATTCAAGTAGTTCACGAAGAAACTCGCGGCGAAATCCATAAGTATTAGATTTTTCTGGTACTGGGCCATCATTGCTATCACAGCCAAGGGCGGTGATAGAATCAGGAACATCAGTAAAACCAAAAACCTGTCCAATAGAATATTGTTTAGCGCGAGTTGTAAGATTGCTTGCTAAATCCATAAGTGTTTCCTCTTTTAAGTTATGAGGACGCACTTATGCCTATAGGCGAAGTGCGCCCATAGGCTGAAAGTTTGCTGTACTTGTAAAGCGATCAGCTTTCGCTATGTGTCAACGTGACACAATTCACTACAAACTAAGTTAATTCGTACTGAGTTGTATCATTACAACAAAGCGGCAAATGCCGCTTTGTTGAATGTTAAATAATAATGCATCAAAAATATTTGATCTTCTGTAGAATTTTATGTTTATGCGCTAATTGATGTTTCAGTACTGCTGTGCAGCAAAATTAGTGCCAACAATTGCTTGCTTGCTTGCTTGCTTGCTTGCTTGCTTGCTTGCTTGCTTGCTTGCTTGCTTGCTTGC
>JAFLJY010000283.1 GCA_022712755.1 Gammaproteobacteria bacterium | reverse complement strand
CCATCACGTCCACAGTATTGATGATGGCATCACTCTGGAACACATGCCCGTCTTTATGTTTGCAATTAAGCGAAGTGCGCAGATTACTCTGCGGTGAACTGTGCGTGTCAGTCATATTTGTTTTCAGCTGGCTGATGTCATCCGTAAACAGGTCAGCTATATCAAGGTCAATAATTTCATCATTTTCATAACCGAATAAACGGCTGGCTCCTTTATTGAAATACACGGCGTCGTTATCATGGTCAAAACACATCAGTGCGCTATCGTCCAGATCGAGTAAGCGTTGCAGATCATTGGTTCGCATTCTCAACTGGTTTGTCATGGCGTTAAACGCATTTGCAAAAATGTGAAATTCTCTCAAGCCTTTATTATTAACCGTTAACGCCAGTTTTCCATGTGTTATCTGCTCCATGTCTGCGAGCATGCGGCTAACGGGTAAAAACAAAAACTGGTTAAACAGCCATATAACAAACAATAGTGTGCAAAAAGACAATAACAGGAAACCACCAATAGTCACTATTAGTGTCTTCTCCATTTTCCGGTTTAGCTCATCAATGTTTTCATAACCGACAATTTTAAATGCTGGCGTGCCATCAGACGCGTGTAAAGTGTAGTCTACAGGCAAATGACCGTCTGTAATTATCTGTTCATTTGTATTGATCTGCGCGCCCGATATAGAATAAATACGCACAGGTGTTTTTGTGATATTGCCGATATCCGGCAGATTAAATACCGGGTTAATAATAATTTCTATGTAACCTACCGGTCGAAAACCACCCAGTGGCACCAGTGTAGAAAACAAAGGCCCTTGCGTAGACATCCACAGGGCATCAATGGCTTTCAGGCGGTCGGCAGCTTTTCTTTTATTGATTGCGGCTATTATATAATCAGCAGGTTTATTGCCCAGGCTTTCAGAGCCGGTACTGCTTTCGCCAATAAGGTCAAATTTCAGGTTATAGACCCTGATTTTTTTTAGATCAACATCGGAAAAACCAACAAAACCATTAATAAACGGATCATCTAGTAATTCAACCAGGTGTTTTTTATTGGCAACCGCATTAACATCGGCGGCATTAACAGTCCTGATCGAAGATTTAATCGTTGAAATCAGTTCTTTGTTGTGTCCCAGTTTCATGCCCAAATCAAAAGTATGGCTGCTAACTTTCTTCAACACTTCCTGAGAGGCGACCTCAATCACTCGTGACAGGCTGTTAATCTGTGCATCCAGAGCGTTCTGTTTAAAGTAGCTACCGGCCGAAATGGAAAGGATGATGGCAATAAAACCAATCATGCTGAAGATAGCAATGGTGGCAGACTTTATTGAAAGTGATTCAATCTTCATTAATTCATTATTTATATATGGGTATCTCTAAAAACCAAGATTTTTGTTCAAGTTCAAGGCGGATGGATTTTGAGCGTAGTGGCACATGGAAGTGCCGTTTACGAACCAAAGGATGGAGCCGCAGTGCCCTAGTACAATAAACATGGGCAATTTACCGTTACACGGCCCCGGATCGCAGAAATTCATCCAACGCCGAAATCGGACAAAAAGATGGTTTTTAGAGGTGCCCATATTGAAAGTTTTGCGATTAAGCAAAATTAATCAGTAACCACGGGCAGGCGTTTTTCAGTCCATTCTTTCCAGCCACCTCGAAACCAGATCACTTTGGTGTAACCCCAGTTTTTTGCCTTCTTAATAGAATCAGTGCTTCTAAGGCAACGTAAACCATTGCAGTAGAAAAGAACGGTACTGGATTTTCCGGCTAGAAGCTGTTCCAGGTCTTCAGGTTTTAATTGCGTATTCAAGATGTTTATAGCGCCTTCAATATGTCCTTTCTGATACTCCGTTTTTTTACGTGAGTCGATGACAACCAAATCAGGGTTGCTAAGGATTAACTCAATCACCTGTTCAGCAGAAACAATAGTGATGTCCTGAATGGTTTCTGGTGCATAGGGTTTTTGATCTGCAAACAAAGCAGGTGAAAACAGTGCGGCAAAGCAGATAGTTATCGTTGTTTGACGGCAAAAATTGAAAAGAAAATTAAACATTTACATAAGTACCAATTTATATACTAACGAGAATATCCCATGTTTTTAAAATAACGGTTGTCAACGGGGGCAGCAGTGTTTGCAAACATAAAATACAACACTACTGCGCGCCTGTCTATCCAGGCTTTTTTAACCTGGGTATTTCATGCAATTGCAGGGCTGTTAGTAAACTTCAGCGGCCGGAGGAGGTATTGGCGTTAAAACCGTTTGATGCTGAAAGGCTCGATGGGAAATTCCGTGTGGCCATCAAGGATCAACTGGGAAAGTATTTTACCCACAATGGGTGACAACTGAAAGCCATGTGCGGAAAAACCAAAGGCATGATAGGCATTTGTTGAGGTGTGGCTACTGCAAATGACAGGCAGGTTATCCGGCATAAAAGCTTCAATGCCCGCCCAGCTACGCACAATCCGAACATTTTTCAGTTGAGGAAACAAAGCCAGAACCGTGCGTGCACTGACGGCAAGTTTGCGCCAGTTCATCTCGGTTGTGTGCTGCTCAATATTCAGTTCTGCCATATGTGCACCACCGATTAAAACTGTGCCATTTTGCATCTGTTTAAGTGACAGCTTACGACTTGCGGCGCTAATAACAGGTTCAATAAAGCGGGGCAGACGTTCAGTGATAAGCAGCATAGGCGCACCAGCTTTTAGTGGCACCGGCTCGTCTAATGCGGCAGCAATATGCCCAGCCCAGGCACCTGCGCAATTAACCAGAACCGGGGCGCTGAATACACCTTCCAGTGTACTCAAATGCCAGCCTTTGTTATCGTGATCAATCGCATCGACGCGTGTTGAGTTAAAATATTGCGTACCCAGTGTACAGGCTTTGCGGCGAAAAGCATTCAGCGCATGAAATGGGCGAGCGTAACCATCATTACGGCAAATAAGCGCACCTTCGCAGTGTGAAACCAGAGCGGGTGCCAGTTTGTATAATTCCTGACGACCAATAATTTCCTCATGTTTAAAACCCAGGTCTTGAACCATTGTGGCGCGTGCCTCTAACGACTGCATGTCTTCGCTGTTTTCTGCTATTCGAATCTGCCCCGGAAAACGAGCATCACAGTCGTTATCGACCAGTGATTTTATATTGTGCCAGATCTCGGCAGCGGCGACAGACAGTGGGATTTCAGCGGGGTGCCGGTTGAGTTGACGCAGACCACCTGCATTCACGCCGGAGGCGTGGCGACCGGCACTGTCTTTATCCAGAACGATACAGCATTTGCCACGTTTTGCCAGTTGCAGTGCGGCTGAGAACCCCATCAAACCACCACCGATAATAAGCACATCAGCCTTCATTCTCGTTCCTCAGGATACAGACTGGCGAGCTGACCCAGAGTTAACGGCGTTACTGGTGGACGCCCCCGATAAAGGCCGCCTTCAGGCAGGCTCTCGCCGCTGGCAGCCGCAATAATAAAAGCTACCGCTTCAGCACATTGTCGCCCCTGACAAGGCCCCATGCCGCAGCGTGTTAGAAACTTGACCTGGTTACTGTCACCAAGGCCATCGGCAACGGCCTGGCGTATCTCACCGGCGGTGACTTCTTCACAACGGCAAACCACGGTGTTGTCATCCGGCACGCTAAGCAGCTTGCTCGGGATGAAAAAAAAAGCATCCAGAAAGGGTCGGATATGCATCTCTTCAGACATCCACTTTTTATCATCTCGCGCGTTTAGATCACGTTCATGTAGCTGTATCTGACCCAGTGCGCACACGGCCTGCAAGGCTGCCAGTCGACCGGCATGTTCTGCAGTGCGCGCACCACCGATACCGGCGCCATCACCTGCAATCAATATACCGTCGATACTGCTGTTACCCCATTCATCCAGTTGTGGTCGCCAGCACTGCTGATGTTTGTCCCAATGGTGCAAACAGCCAGCCGCCTGGGACAGGTGAATTTGAGGTGTCACCCCGAAATGCGTCAATAACAGGTCGGTGCTAATCGTCTGTTTCCGGCCTTTGTGTAAAAAACTGATTGATTCTAGCTGTTGCTGGCCGTTGGCCTGCAAATCGTTAACATTATGCAGTGTGCTAATACCGGCCTGTTTAAGCTCCTTTTTATATAACATTCCCTTGAGCAGGTAATGTCTTGCCAGCAATGCGCGCGGTAGATGTGGCAATGCGCGTAGATGATTGCGCATTGGCGTCAGATCCAGTATCGCTTTAATCTTTACCCCTGCATGCATATACTGCCAGGCAAGTAATATCAATAAGGGCCCTGAACCGGCCAGCACTACACCGTCAGCAGGCACAATACCATGTGCTTTAAATAGAATTTGTCCGGCCCCCGCAGTCATCACGCCGGGCAGAGTCCAGCCGGGAAAGGGCAAAGGTCGTTCCATGGCGCCACTTGCCAGTAACACCTGATCTGCGGTGATGATGTCTGTTACTTTACCCGATAACAAACCGATTTCCCGTTTGCGATTTAACGACCAGATCTGTGTATCAGGAAAATAATCAACGTTAGCATGCCGCATAGCAGTGACCAGTTTGCCGCCGCGCTGGTATTCCTGGCCTAGCAGTTTTGCACGCTCCGGCGGAATCGATTCCATCGCACGGTAAATCTGACCACCCGGTGCGCTCTGCTCGTCTAGCAGGGCAACATCAACACCGTGCTGCGCCGCGACCACCGCCGCAGACAGGCCGGCAGGGCCGGCACCAATAATCACCAGTGAGTAGTGTGGTTTCATCTAATGTTCATGCTGCTAGTGCTCATTCTTGCAGGGCTTACACCAGTAACATTCCCGCGCCATGCTGACTTTCAATGCGCATGCCTTCGGTCACGAATTCTCTGCAGGCACGCTGGTTTGCCTGGCCATTGATTACTATCAGGCATTCATAACACACGCCCATCATACAGAATGGGGCGCGGGGGGGTCTGGAAGATCGGAAGAGCGTCGGGTAGGAAAGAGT